>NZ_BAABHV010000008.1:0-103528 GCF_039542285.1 Erythrobacter westpacificensis | reverse complement strand
TGGAAAACCGACGCAATCCCGTGCCACCGGCTGCGACACTCGACATAAACTGCGACTGCAAAGAATACGTCTAATGTTGAGCTCAACATTACACGTATTCACGCGGTGAGAGATCGATATCGAGCGCTTCGCGTTCTTCGTCGGACAGGTCGGCAAGACGCCGGTCAAGCATGGCCTCTGCGGTCGAGACCAGCTGCACGACAACCGAATGACCTTCGCCAAGCGCTGTTTCCATCGCGGGGATCAGGCTCGGCAGTTTCATCGAGAGCAGGAGCTGGGCAAAGAAGCGCTGCTTGGTGCCCTCGAAAATCGACAGCGCTGCCGCTTTGGCGTTGCGGTTGAGCGTATCGCCGCTGTCCTCGTCGACCACGCGGGTTGCTTCGAGCGCGGCTTCGAGGTTGCGGTGAATGATCGCCCAGGCATCGGCATAGGCATCGTAGATCCGTGCCTGCGCTTCGGTCAGGCTGTGTTCGAGGATTTCGTACTCGACCCCGGCGAAGGACAGCGCACGGGCAAGGTAGAGGCCCTGGGCCTTGAGATCACGGGCGACGAGCTCCATCGCCGCGACGCCGCCAGCGCGGATCTCGGTCATGAATGCCTCGTGGGTCGGAAATGCGGTCTCGGGTCCCCACAGGCCAAGCCGGGAAGTGTAACCGAGGTTGGCGATTTCCGAGGCACCTGTGGCAGACGCGTAGAGCACGCGGGCGCGCGGGAGATGGTTCTGCAGCCTGAGGCCCACTATCCCCTGTTCGGAGCCCTTGACCTTGCCGCGGGTCGATGAGCCCCCGAGGGCATTGGCCATGGCGTGGGCTTCGTCGAAGGCGATCAGGCCGTCGTAATGCTTACCCGCCCAGGCAAGGATCTGGTCAAGCCGCGTATCCTCGACGCGTCCCGAGCGCAGCGTCGGATAGGTGACGAAGAGAATGCCTTCGGACATCGATACAAGGTGGCCGAGTTTCCAGCGCGAGAGCGGCTGGACATCGAGCGGCAGCCCGCCAAGCGCTTCCCAGTCGCGGCGTGCATCTTCGAGCAGCGCCTCGTTCTTGGTGATCCAGACATGCCGGCGCTCGCCTGCGAGCCAGCGGTCCATGATGACCGCGGCGATCTGCCGTCCCTTGCCCGCTCCGGTTCCGTCGCCGAGGAAGAAGCCTTGGCGGTAGGAGTGTCCGTCCTCGGAGAGTTCCAGCGAGGTGCCTTCCTGGCTAACCTTGAACTGACCCGGAAGATCGCGCGCAAATGCCTGGGTAGCGTAGACCAGTGTCTCGCATTGCGCTTCGGACAAGAGGCCATTGGCCTGCCAGCCTGCGGGAAGGCGCGGGCGAACGTCCGGCTGGGGCGCCGCGACCGAGCCCATGGCGACCGATTCCACGAGCGGGGTGGGATGAACCGGCGCGCCTTCGAACGTGATGCGACTGGGCCGGTAAGGTAGGTAGATGCCGGTCTGTTCGGGTACCGGCGCGGGGTCGGCCAAGACCGAATAGGCAAGATTGGTCGCATTCGCTTTAGCTGCTGGTGTCGCGGCGAACGGCGCCAGCGGCCGGACCGGCGCGCGATGGGTCGACGTCTTGCCCACGAGGCGCACTGGCTTGCCGACTGGCAGGCGATGAGTCCTGGCGGATGTCTGCGCACGGGGCGGAAGCGCAGTGACAAGCTCGTGGAGCGCGATCAGGTCGGCAGTATCTCCGTTGATTGCGGGAGAAGACGCAACCGGCGTCTTGCCGAACACGACCAGGCGAACGGCAATCCCCGTCCCTGCGCGGCGAAACATCTGCTGCAGCCGGACATCGAGGAACAGCGACGCTTCATCCTGTACCTTGGCGAAGGTGGAAGCGTCGAAGCCTTCAGGCATGATGGCGACAATCCTCGCCCCATTGGCAACGGCCCGGATCGCGCTGCGTAGGTGGCGCTGCGCCGTCTCGCCATCCTTGCCGCGTTCCTGGCTGCGGGCGAATGGCGGGTTCATCAAGACGACCGACGGAACAGGGCCGCGATGCAGGTCGGCCATCAGTTCTCCGTCATGTGCACTAATTGTGGCCGTGGGGAAGATATGGCCCAGCCCGTCTCGTCTGGCCGGATCGATCTCGTTGAGGAGCAGCGAGGCGTTCTGGACGCTGCCCCAGAGCGCAAGGGCGCCATTGCCTGCGGACGGTTCGAGCAGCGTGTCTTGCGAAGAAACAGCTGCGGCCTTCGCCATCAGCCAGGCCAGCATCGGCGGGGTCGAGAACTGCTGGAGCTCAACCTGTGCTTCGCTGCGAACATGCCGGGGCGGCAAGGCGGCCTCGAGCCAGTCGAAACGCGCTTCGGCTTCGTGCACGTTCGTCGCCAGATCGATCCGTGAGGACACTCGCAGCCAGAGCAGTGCGCCGATCTCGACCGCGTTATTGTAGTCGTCGATGGTCCAGGCGCTTCCCCAGTCCTGAACGCCGGTTTCCTCGGCAAACAGGCCCGAGATGTCGGCACGGGAAAGGTGGCGTCCTGAGGCGAGAAACTGGGCAATCCTGGCGCCGACAGCGTAAGCCAACGGCACTGACGACAGTTGTTCGCCGATGGGAAACAGGTCTGATTGAAACATGGCAATTCGTCCTCCTGATGAGGGCATCGGGACGCGCCCTCTGCCGGATCAGGAATTCGAGAAGCCCTCTCTCCTCTTACTGTGCCGCTTTGCGGCGCAGCCATGCTGTCAGTTCATCGTTCCAGTCGGTGTCGCGTGATGATGGTTTGCGAATGTGGTTCGTCCGCCCATCGCTGGCATAAGCGGCCAGGCCACGCGACGCAGCCAGCTCGCCGCCCGCATCGTGATCGACGAAGAGATGAATCTCGGTCACGCTCTCGGGCACACTGACGAGGCCGAAGCGCTCATTCCCAAGGGTCGCCCAAACGGGGACACCGGTGAGAGCATAAGCCGACATCGCGCTCTCGATGCCCTCGGCAAGGCCGAGCTTGCCAGAGGCCGGAGCGAAGAGGCGTACAGCAGCTTCACCGAGCGAGCCAAGCGCGCGTTTCGGCTTGTCGAAAGCGGCCTTGGTTGAAGCCTCGGTGGACAAAAATGTGCGGTGGATCGCGATCGGCCCCTCGTCGAGGCTGACCGCCGCAATCATAGCCGGCAAGAAGCGGGTGCGTCCTTTCGGGCCAAGCGGCGTTCGTGGATGGAAACGGAGCGCCGGAGATGCGGCGAGGATGCCGCGGCTTTCAAGATATGCCTTTGCCGGACTGGCACGCAACGGCTGTGCATCGCGCCAGATGCGCAAGGCAGCGTCCGAAGGCTTCGCAGCAAGCCCAGTGTCCATCTTGGACTCAATTGCACCTCCCGAGAACAAGGCGGACGCAGGCACGCCTTCACGCGCTAGTGCTGCAAGCACGGACGCCTGATCGCATCCAGCGAAGCAGTGGAGGAGAATGGCACTGCGCCCGAGCGCTACGCCGAGCGAGGGCGTACGGTCGTCATGTGCGGGGCAACGAGCCATGCCCCTGGTGACGGACCATTTGCCGCCGCGGCTTTCACAGATGCGCCTTGCCGTCTCGGCGAGTGGATGGTTGGTCGTGGCAACGCGCATAAGGGCTCCTTCGCAGGCTCAGGTCCCCCATGACCGCAGTCCTCCCCTCTCACCGATCGGACGGACGAAACGGTTTCCTACATGTTCTATTTATGTTCTATTCCGATTCGCTGCAAGCGACAGGAGTGTGAACGATGAGACTGGCTTTGATGATCGGCATAGTGGCGAGCGCCAGTATCGTAGCGCCTAGCGCACAAGCACAGGAGTTCGCCCTTCTGGAGCATCGCTATGAGCAGCCTGAAATCCCTGGTGTGGATCTCTGGACCAGCGAGGAAGCGCGATCGAGGGTGCTGCTACCTGCATCCTACCGCGAAGCACTTTACGAGCCTCTGATCAGAGAAGCTGAGGTTCGGTATCGTCTTCCGCCTGGACTGATGCAGGCACTGGTTTGGGCCGAGTCCCGCTTCAATCCGATGGCGATCAGCCCGGCTGGTGCTGCCGGACTTGCGCAGTTGATGCCGGCAACCGCCCGCGAGCTTGGCGTTCGCAACCGGCATGATCCTCGCCAGAACATCGATGGAGGCGCGCGCTACCTGCGACAGATGCTGGACCGTTTTGGCGAGGTCCATCTGGCACTCGCCGCTTACAATGCTGGTCCGGGCGCAGTTGCTCGTGCCGGTGGCATCCCGAGAAATCGGGAAACGCCCGCATATGTCAGGAGCGTTTTGCAGCGATGGATGGCATACAGGCCTTCATGAATACGAATCGGAAACGTATCAGCGGACGGCTCGAGCAACTGCCACGCGGCTTCGCCATCGTAACCGAGGCGGGCGATCACTGGGTGCTCGAAGACGTCGAGCCGGCGAATGATCATTTCGGCAACGAGGTGACAGCGGAAGGCGAAGTCGTTGGTCTCGATCGCTTGCGCGTCGATTGGCTAGGCGAGATCTAGACAGAAGCTCACAGCGCTAGCTGAGCCAATGCATGCTCTGCATCGTTCCTCACCAAGTGACCATAGTGCTTTTCAATCATAGCGACACTCGTATCCGACAGTTGCGCAACGGTAAGAATCGGCAGTCCAGCGCGCACCAAGTCAGTTATTACGCTGTGGCGAAGAGTGTAAGCAGAAGTACCCTGCGGAAGACGAACGACCTTCACCGCGTCCTTGATCGGACCTTTCCATTTGTCCTTGGACCAAGGCACCCCATCTGCGCGCATGAACATCGATGCAGTGGGTAACTTGCTCTTGCACTGTTCTGCCAAAAATCCGGCGATTGTTTCAGGAACACTGATTTGTCGAGGAACGCCGTTCTTGTCGGCACCAATCGTCAGCGTCCTAGTCCTCTTGTCAAAGTTGCTCACCTTCAGTGCTGCAAGAGCTCCAGGCCTCAGCGGCAACAGACAAAGGCCCCGGACAAAAGGCTCTATATCCTCAGGAAGGGCGGCCAGAAGTTTCTTGCGTTCTGGTCGATCCAAATAGACATCGCGACGCCGGTCCGCACCCTTTATCGGCTTCAAAGCTTCTTGCCAGGCAGCGTCAGTATTTGGTGCACCAGGGGAGAGGACACGCCAAAGTGCCGCGCGAAGTGGGACCATGTCACGATTAACTGTGGAAGCAGCTCTGGTCTTGAAGCGAGGCTCCCCATCCTTGCTTCGAGTGATAAGCGCAGGCGCATTCTCAAGCCGCTTTCGCCATGCACGCAGATGATGCTTTCGGAGCTTGTCTAACTTAACCTTGGCAATGGCGTCATCGAATACGTGACGGCGAAACACGCCTTCAGCAATTGGCCCCGGTTTGTCGCCAAGATAAGCCCGACACGCATCTTCAACCGTATCCAGCTTCTCTGTTCGCAGCCCTCCAGCTTCTACCAACTCGGCGAACGCCTCTGCATCCCTCTTGGCTGTGGCGAACACATCATGTCCGGACAACGTCCCATAAGGTCCAAGATTCTTGCGGCGGTACTTGCGCGCGTCTTCATCATAGGCGCGAGCGAACCATGACCCCTTTCCGCCCCTTCGGGACGGTCGATATCCTACATACCAACCAGCCTGGAGCCGTTGCCAATGAGGTTCTTTGTCGCTTCGCGGCTTCAGTTTATCACGTTCGCCGATCTTGCTCAGGTCAGGCATTCCCGCACAGCCTTTGTATGAAACGTATGAAACAAGTATGAAAAACTTGGGTGGATCAATTGAGACAAGTTTAGACAAATCTACCTGTTTTTCAATACTTTTTTTAGTCCCAGATAATCCCAGATAGTCCGTATTCCCATCCTTCACACGGGTGGGGTCGCAAGTTCAATCCTTGCCGCGCCCACCATCCTTCCGCTCACTCGGAGAGAGATGGTCCAGGTTCCCACGAAAAACTGCGAAAGCCGATTGCGGGTGCCGATCAGTAGCCGCCCGGGGGGTCGCTCGCAGGGAAACTCTCGTCCCCATCCTCATCGGTCTCGGTCCATTCGCGCGCAGCGGGATCCCGCATCGCATCGGGACCTGCATCGCGTATGTCAGTATGACTGTCGTGCGGCTGGTTTTCCGCGAAAGCGGCATTTCGTTTTGGCGACCTTGCCGGGAACATTCGGCGCAAAAGGTCCGCGGAAACGATAAGCCCGATTACACCGAGCGCAATCGCCGAGACTTTCCCGAACATTTAGCTCACCGGCCCGCGCGCATAAGCTTTTACCGCCAAGACACACCCGGCGACATCAAGGCTCGGTACGTTTCGTAATCCGCGTCGGCTGGCCTACGCGCTTCCCCTGTTCAAGATGAGCAGCTCGAAAGTACAATCCTAGCCGAGCCCGCCATTCCTCGCGATTACAGGCGAGCCGCCGCTCGCGGCTCTTGCGCAACATCGAAGCGATCCATGTAGTCACCCAGTTGCCCCAGCACGACATCTTCCGACAGGCCGAATTCGGCGAGGCTGTACTTGTGCGGCTGGCGTTTCAGCGCGTCGGCGCTTTCGTGATAGGACTCCATCGCGGGCCACGCGCGGTCGATATCCAGATCGAGAAAATCGTATATTCGCCGCATCTCGGCGCGCCAATCGGCATCCACAGCCTCGTAATGGACATCGATCATGCGGCTTTGCGCAATGCGCTTGCGGCCCTGCTGCATCCGGTCGATCTGCAGACGGGTCTTGCGCAGCCATTCACGACCAACCTCGTGCGGATCGGCGTGGTCGGAATAGATGCAGGTCTGGTTCCAGGCTAGCGAGGCCGAACTGGCGACCACGCGCAGCGGATCGCGGTGGGTGAAGATGAAGCGGGCATCGGGATACACGTTGAGAAGTGCATCGAGGTCCAGCATGTGCTGGGGCGTCTTGAGCACCCACGGCTTCAGGGAACTGGCCTGCTGCGACCACCCGATCAGCCGTAACAAGCGCGCCATCTGTTCGTAGGCCGGCGTTGCATCCTGATCCTCGCACCACCGCCCGTAGCCTGGCACATGCCACTGCGCCTCGTGCTTCATGCCCCAGAACGAATTGACGAACAGGCCAAGCTCTTCCTCGGGCTGCATCGGGCCGGTGGGGTGGATGGCCAGCGTATGCGGATTGGCGAGGTTCGCCACCTTGCGCGCGCGCCTTGCAAGCGTGATGCGCCGGTCATGCCCGCGATGGGTGAAATCGGGATAAGGCACCGGCGTGATCGTTTCGAAACTGCGCATGTAATCGAACCGGCTGTCTGCCGAGAGCAGGCGATGCAGCCGCGTGGTGCCCGAACGCATCGGCCCGACGATGAAAACGGGATGGCGCAATGGCCGGGCCAGGATCTCCGGGTGACGGGCGAACCATTGCTGGGCACGCAACCTGTCGACCAACACTTTTTCGCACTGCTTCATGGCGACCCATGCCCCGGCTTCGTGAAGGTGTGCTTCTTTCTCGATCGACTGGAGCAGCACCGCCAGCGGCTTTTCGAACCACGGATCGCCGAAATCGTCCGATCCGGCGGCCTGCGCAGCGCGGTCCATGAGGGTCTGCTTGTCGAAGGTAGGGCGTTGCATCAGCTCCGTCGTGATGGCGAGCCGGGCCACCCTTTGCACGATGTCCACGAAGCGTGTGCGCTGCGGGGGTTCCTTGATCGTCTTGTCCAGCAATTACGGCCCTCGTCAGTTGCCCGCGATAAGACTGTCTCAGCGGTGCAGGGTGACAAAGGTTCCCCTGAGCCGTGCTGCTTGCAGCCCTGGCGCCCGTGTCTGTGCTGGACAAGCGGCAACATGGCGATGCATAGCCCGCGGCCATGCATGACCTTCGAATGATCCGAGAGAATCCGGAAGGCTTCGACGCTGCGCTGGCAAAGCGCGGGGTGGAGCCTGTAGCCGCCGACCTGCTGAAGCTGGATGAGGAACGCCGCGCCCTCACCACCCGCCTTCAAGAGATGCAGAGCCGCCGCAACGAGGCCTCAAAGGCCATCGGCCAGGCCATGGGCCAGGGCGACAAGGACAAGGCCGACGCGCTGAAGGCGGAAGTCGCCGAGATCAAGCAGTCGATGCCGCAGGTGGAGGAAGAAGAGCGCGCGAAGGGCATGGCGCTGAACGATGCGCTGGCCGCCATTCCCAACCTGCCCGCCGACGGCGTGCCCGAAGGCGCGGACGAGGACGACAACGTTGAGGTCAGCCGCTGGACCGTGCCGCGCACCTTCCATTTCACGCCGCGCGAACATGCCGACATGGGCCCCTCTCTCGGCATGGATTTCGAAACTGCGGTGAAGATGAGCGGCGCGCGCTTCACTTTCCTGCGCGGCCAGATGGCGCGCCTCAACCGCGCCATCGCCCAGTTCATGCTCGACAGGCAGGTTGAGGAGAATGGCTACACCGAATGCGCCCCGCCGCTGCTGGTGCGGGACGAGGCCGTATACGGCACCGGGCAATTGCCGAAGTTTGCGGAAGACCTGTTCAAGACCACGGACGGCCGCTGGCTGATCCCCACCGCCGAGGTTTCGCTCACCAACTCCGTGCGCGAGCAGATCATCGACGATCTGTCCTCGCCGATCCGCCTCACCGCCCTCACGCCCTGCTTCCGCAGCGAGGCAGGCGCGGCGGGCAAGGACACGCGCGGCTTCATCCGGCAGCACCAGTTCGACAAGGTCGAGCTTGTTTCCGTCTGTCGCCCGGAAGACGCCCACGCAGAGCACGAGCACATGGTCGCCAGCGCCGAGAGCATTCTCCATGCCCTCGAACTGCCGCACCGCAAGGTACTGCTGTGCACTGGCGACATGGGCTTCGGCGCGCGCAAGACCTTTGACCTGGAGGTATGGCTGCCGGGGCAGGATGCCTACCGCGAGATCAGCTCGATCAGCTGGTGCGGCGATTTCCAGGCCCGGCGGATGAACGCGCGTTTCCGGCCCGAAGACGGCGGCAAGAAGACAGAATTCGTCCACACGCTCAATGGCTCCGGCCTTGCCGTGGGCCGCACGCTGGTGGCCGTGCTGGAAAATTATCAGCAGGAAGACGGATCGGTTGCCGTTCCTGATGCCCTGAAGCCCTATATGGGCGGGCTCGAAAAACTGGTACCCGCCTGATTCATGCGGATTCTCCTCACCAACGACGACGGCATTCATGCCCCCGGCCTCACCGTGCTGGAGGAAATCGCCCGCCAGCTTTCCGACGATGTGTGGGTCTGCGCCCCGGCGGAGGAGCAATCGGGCGCGGGCCATTCGCTCACCCTGCACCATCCGGTCCGCTTGCGCGAACACGGCGAGAAGCGTTTCAGCGTCACCGGCACGCCGACCGACTCGGTCAATCTCGCGCTGCGCAAGCTGTTCGCCGATCGCAAGCCGGACCTCGTCCTCTCGGGCGTGAACGCGGGCGAGAACCTTGGCGACGACATCACCTATTCGGGCACCATTTCCGCCGCGATGGAAGCCGCGCTGGCGGGCATTCCCGCCATCGGCCTCAGCCAGGCCTACCGGGAAACGCGGTATGGCTTCGATGCGGCGACGCAATGGGGCGCCAAGGTGCTAGGCCCGCTGATCGACGTGCAGATGGCCAAGCGCACTCTCGTTAACGTCAACTTCCCGGCGCTGCCTGCGAATGAGGTGAAGGGCATCCGGGTCGTGCGGCAGGGCTTCCACGATTACGAGCGCGGCTCGCTGGTGGAAGGCACTGACCCGCGGGGGCGCCGGTACTACTGGTTCGGCCTCCAAGATGCGGAGCACACGCTGGATCACGGCACCGATCTGGAAGCTGTCGAGGATGGCTTCATCGCCGTCACCCCGCTCCAGCTCGACCTGACTCACCATTCCGCCATTTCCAACCTCGCCGACAGGTTCGCCTGAGGCATGTCGCGCTCGCACAACAGGGATCTGCGAAAGGTCGGCAAGCGCCGCTACGCACCCCTGCGGCGAGCGGTGAACATCCCGGTCTGGGGCGACCTGTTCATCCGCCTCGGTCTGGCGGTGTTCCTGATTTTCATCGTGGTGATGATCCACTGGTGGGACCGCGAGGGGCTGGTCGACAATCTCGATGGTCACGTCAGCTTCCTCGACGTGATCTACTTCACGATGATCTCGATCACCACGACCGGCTTCGGCGACATCGCCCCGATCAGCGACAAGGCTCGCCTCGTCGAGGCACTGATCGTGACGCCGGTCCGCTTCGCCGTCCTGTTCATCTTTGTCGGCACCGCCTACAACTTCCTCATCAAGCGCAGCTGGGAGAAATTCCGCATGGCCCGTATCCAGGACCAGCTTTCCGACCACGTCGTCGTCCTCGGGTTCGGCGTCTCCGGCGCGGAGGCCGTTGGCGAACTGATCGAGCGTGGCACCGATCCCGCAGGCATCGTCGTCATGGACATGAACGAGGAGCGGCTTGAGCAGGCCGAGGCGCTGGGCTGCAACGTGATCGAGGCCGATGCCTCGCGCGATGAGAACCTCGAGGCCGTGCGCATCAGCCAGGCGCAGACCGTGCTGGTCTCCGCCGGGCGCGACGACAGCTCGATCCTCATCGTCCTCACCGTGCGCCACCTTGCGCCCAAGGTGCCGATCAGCGTCGTGGTGCGCGCCGCCGACAACGAACTGCTGGCGCGGCAGGCGGGGGCGGACAACGTGATCAACCCGGTGCGCTTCACCGGCCTGCTGCTGGCAGGCAGCGCCCGCGGCGCGCACATCGCCGATTACCTGGGTGACCTCGCCTCCGTCACGGGCCGGGTGCAACTGGTGGAGCGCGAGGTTCGCCCCGACGAGATCGGCAAGTCGCTGACCGAGGCCTGTGCGGGTGGCCGGGGCCTGCGCATCTATCGCAACGGCGTTGCCTGCGGGTTCTGGGAGCACGAGGCCGAATGCCTGCAGGCAGGCGATATCATCGTGGAGATCCAGCCCGCCGACATCGAAGGGCCGGACGGCAACGATGCCAAGCCCGAGGATTAGCGCGCAGCTCAGCCGAGCAGGATGAACACCCCTCCCACCGCCGCCATGCCGACGATGAAGTGGGCCGCGTCAATCGCGAACAGCTTGCCGGGCCGCATCTGGAACAGGTAGTTGATCCCCAGCGCCGGGGTCATGATCAGCGCGCCGAAGCCCACAGCCATCATCATGACGACATGCGGCGCGGGATTGGTGCGGGCGATATTATGACCCAGCATCAGCACCACTACCATTTCCAGCAGGAAGGCCAGCAGCATGATCAGCCAGACGGGCTTTTGCCCCGGCTGCGGTCCGGCTTTCACCATCTCGTCGGTCATGCCGTTCATTTCGCGCCAGCTTTTCCCGAACAGCGGGCCATACCACAGCGCGCCGATCACGAAGAAAGCCACCGTGCCCAGCACTACCGCCAGTAGGTTCACATTTCCCATCGTATCCCTCCAATACCGCGTCCCGCGCGCAGACTAGCCCAAAGCCGCAATCGGGTGTAGGGGGCCGCGCATCATGGCAACCCAGATTCCAGATCAGAAGCGCGTCGGCATGGTCAGCCTCGGCTGTCCCAAGGCGCTGGTCGATTCCGAGCGCATCCTCACCCGGCTGCGCGCCGATGGCTATGCCATGAGCCCGGACTACGAAGGTGCCGACGTGGTGCTGGTCAACACCTGCGGTTTCCTCGATTCCGCCAAGGAGGAGAGTCTCGAGGCGATCGGCGAGGCAATCAGCGAGAACGGCCGCGTCATCGTGACCGGCTGCATGGGCGACGAGGCGGAACTGATCCGCGCGCGTTTCCCCCAGGTTCTCGCGATCACCGGCGCGCATCAGTACGAGGACGTGGTGGAAGCCGTGCACGAGGCCGCGCCGCCTTCGCAAGGTCCGTATATCGACCTGGTGCCGCAGGCCCAGCCCGACATCAAGCTGACACCGCGCCACTACAGCTACCTCAAGATCAGCGAGGGGTGTAACCACTCCTGCGCCTTCTGCATCATCCCGACGCTGCGCGGGAAGCTCGCCAGCCGCCGCATCGACGCGGTGCTGCGCGAGGCGGAGAAGCTGCTGGCGGCGGGCACCAGGGAACTGCTCGTCATCAGCCAGGACACCAGTGCCTACGGCGTCGACACCCGGCACGAGGAGCGCGACTGGAAGGGCCATCCCGTCCGCGCCCACATGACGGACCTTGCCCGCGAACTGGGCCAGATGCGCACGCCCGAAGGCGACGTGCCGTGGGTGCGGCTGCATTACGTTTATCCCTACCCCCACGTCGACCAGGTCATCCCGCTGATGGCCGAGGGGCTGCTGACGCCATACCTCGACATCCCCTTCCAGCACGCCAGCCGCAATGTGCTGAAAGCCATGAAGCGACCGGCGAACGAGGCAAAGGTGCTGGAGCGGCTGAAGTCGTGGCGCGAAATCTGCCCCGAGATCGCGGTGCGCAGCAGCTTCGTGGTCGGCTTCCCCGGAGAGACCGAGGAGGACTTCCAGTACCTGCTCGAATGGCTGGAGGAAGCCCAGCTCGACCGCGTGGGCGCCTTCCGGTTCGAGCCGGTGGAAGGCGCGGCGGCCAATGCCCTGCCCGACCCGGTGCCCGAGGCGATCAAGGAAGAGCGCTTTGCCCGCGTTATGGAAGTGACCGAGCGCATCAGCGCCGCCAAGCTTTCCGCCAAGGTGGGCAAGACCATTCCCGTCATCATCGATGAGGTGGGCGAGCCCGACGAGGACGGCGACATCGGCGCAACGGGCCGCAGCCAGGCCGACGCGCCGGAGATCGACGGGGCGGTGTACCTGCGCAACGTCGCGGCGACGCTGAAGGCCGGCGACTTCGTGAACGTCGAGGTCGAGGACGCCGACGCGCACGACCTGTTCGGGGTTATCGACGAGGGCTGACCGCCGATTGTGGGACGCCGACAGGGCGGTTCTAAAAAATTTCGACTCCTCGCCGGAAGGGCGGAAAACCGGGCTTTCGCGAAGATAGCAGTTGTTGGACGTGTAACTTTTCGCATCCGGCGTGCCTTCATGGTGTGCGGCTTCAATATCCTGGCCGAGGACAAGGGCTGCCCACCTCGTTGCCCGTCACCGGAAGTGTAGGACAGACGAGGCCGGTTGGACCTGCCAATTCGGCTGCTATTGCGAATGATTATCATTGACGAAAGCGAGTGCGCAGCCTAGCCCGCGCGTCAAAGGCTGCGGATTCGCCGCGGCCCGTCGTGACAAGGGTCTCATTCGTGAAGCGATCGACCATAAAAGGCTGGTTCCTCGTCCATAAATGGACGAGCCTGATCGCGACCGCGTTCCTGCTGATGCTCTGCGTCACCGGCCTGCCGCTGATCTTCCACGACGAGATCGATGCGGCCTTCGGCGAGGATCACGACGCGACCTTGCCCGGCACCCCTTCTGCCGATGGCGGACTACCGCTCGATCAGATGCTGCAAACCGCGCTCGACCAGCGGCCCGGCGAAGTGCCGCTGTTCATGGCCTTCAGCCAGGACAGCCCTCTGCTGACCGTCACCACCGGCCCCGCGCCCGATGCACCGGGTGACGCAATGACGCTGCTGTTCCTCGACCGCGCGACCGGGGAAGCGCTTGGCCCCGCACCCGGCGGCGGGTTCATGGAATTCGTCCTGCAGCTGCATACCGACATGTTTCTCGGCCTGCCCGGAATGCTGTTCCTGGGCGTGATGGGCGCGCTGTTCGTGATCGCGCTCGTTTCCGGCGTGGTCCTCTACGCCCCCTTCATGCGCCGCCTGAAATTCGGCACCCTTCGCACCCGCCGCAGCAAGAGAGTGCGGCGGCTGGACCAGCACAACCTCATCGGCATCGTCGCGCTGGGCTGGATGCTGGTGGTGGGTGCAACCGGCATGATCAACGCCTTTGCCGATCCGCTGGTGGATAGCTGGCAGAACGGCGAGCTTGCCGAAATGACCGCGCGCTATGCTGGCGAAGCTCCACTCCCGCCGCAGGAATACGGCTCGCTCGACACCGCGATGGCTTCGGCGCAGGCCGCCCTTCCCGGCCGTTCGCCCCAGTTCATCGGCTTTCCCGGCGGCGACTGGAGCACCGGGCACCACTACGCCATCTTCTTCCAGGGCGACCGTCCGCTGACGCAGAACCTGCTTACCCCGGCACTGGTCGACGCGCGCAGCGGCGAACTGACCGATGCCCGCGCCATGCCCGCGCTCAACCAGGCGCTGATGATTTCCAAGCCGCTGCACTTCGGCGACTACGGCGGCCTGCCGCTGAAAATCATCTGGGCGGTGATGACGCTGTTGACGATCTGGGTGCTGTGGACGGGTATTCTGCTGTGGCTGCGCCGCTCGCCCGCACACATGGAACGCCGCATCGACGAGATCGCGCACGGTGCAATGGCAGGCCAGCCCGCATGAAGCCTTTCGCCCCGCACCGCAGGCGCCGCCGCGCCAGCCTGGCCACCGTGTTCGCCGTGCCGACCCTCCTGCTGGTCGCCACGATTGCAGGCCTGGTGATCGGTCTCAATGGAGACGGCCTGCCCGATTTCCTTGCCTGGGCCTTGTTGGCCCTTCCTCTTCTCGCGCTCGCCCACGCCTGGGCGAAGCGAAGCTGAACCTTACCCCGATCCATAACAGGACCTCTTATGACAACCCGTCCTTCTGCCGTTTCCGTTTCCGTGCTGGCCCTTGCGCTGGCGGCCCCCGCCACGGCGCAGGATGCCGATACCATCATCGTCACCGCCCAGCGCGACAACGCGACCGAGATCACCAATGGCGGCGATGCCGGGGCGCTGGGCAACCAGTCCGCCGAGGACCTGCCCTTCGCCATCCGCAGCTTCGACGAGACGCTGATCTACAATCAGCAGCCGCTCACCATCGGTGACGTGCTGGAAAACGACCCCACGGTGGGCACCACCTACGGCTTCGGCAATGCGGCCGAGCAGTTCGTGATCCGCGGCTTCTCCCTGTTCGGGGACGACGTGGGCGTGAACGGCCTCTACGGCATCGCTCCGCGCCAGCTCGTCGCGCCCGAACTGTTCGGGCAGGTGCAGGTGCTCAACGGCTCCAGCGCATTCCTGAACGGCGCGGCTCCGGGTGGATCGGGCCTTGGCGGCAGCGTGAACCTGGTGCTGAAACGCGCCGAACAGGATCGCACCCGCGCCACGGCCACGTTCGTGGGCGAAGGGCATATCGGCGGCAGTCTCGACGTGTCGCGCCGTTTCGGCGACAGCCGCCAATTCGGTGTGCGCGTAAACGGCGCTTATCGTGACGGCGAAGTCGCCATCGACCGCGAGGATCGCCGCACACAGGTGCTGGGAGGCGCGTTCGACTATGATGGCGGCGCATTCCGGGCCGCGCTCGACCTCGCCTACCAGGAAGTGCGCGTGGATTCGCTGCGGCCCAAGGTCGGCTTCACCACCGCCGTCGTGCCCGACGTTCCGGAAGCGGACGCCAACTACGCGCAGGATTACACCTACACTGAACTCACCGACATATTCGGCACGCTGAGCCTGGAATACGACATCGCGCGCGACGTTCTTGCCTACGCCAAGCTGGGCGCGCGCAGCGGCGACGAGGAAGGCATCTACGGCGGCCTGACCGTGGAGGATGCGGCAACCGGCGCTGCGACCTCGGGCTTTCACAACTTCATTCCCTACGAGCAGGACAACCAGGCCGTGGAAGCGGGGCTGCGCGCGAAGGTGACGACCGGCAGCGTCAGCCACGCGATCAACGTGGGCGGCAACATGATCTGGCAGGAAGACCGCACGGCCTACGATTTCTTCAATCCCTTCGCGACGAACCTCTACGACACCGTGCAGGTTGCGCCGCAGGATACCGCTTTCGTCGGCGGCGATCTGGATGATCCGTTCCCCATCACCAAGCGCGAGTTTGCAAGCCTGTTCGTCTCCGACACGCTGGGCCTGTTCGATGACCGCGTGCTGCTGACGGGCGGCCTGCGCTGGCAGGACATCAACGTGCGCGTCTTCAGCTATTTCGGCGGCGGCCTGGATACCGAGTTCGACGACGAGGCGGTAACGCCGGTCGCGGGTCTCGTGGTGAAGCCGGTCGAGGGCCTGTCGCTCTATGCCAACTACATCGAGGCGCTTCAGGAAGGCCCGCGCGCGAACGACGTGGAGTTCTCGAACTTCGGCAGCACGCTCGCCCCGCGCCGCTCGACGCAGTACGAGGCGGGCGCGAAGTTCTATTTCGACCCGTCGATCTTTGCCACCGTGGCCGTCTACCGCATCGAGCGCCCCGGCACCGGCGCGGTGGACGATGGCAACGGCGGCGTGCGCTTCGCCTATATCGGCGAACAGGTGAACGAAGGCGTGGAAGCCACGGTGAACGGCGAGCTGGCGCCGGGCCTGCGCGTGATCGCCGGTCTCAACTTCGCCGATTCCGAATTCGAAAGCGGCCTCGATGCAGCGGGCGTGCCCGAGTTCGCGGCCAATGCGAATGTCGAGTGGGACGTGCCCTTCGCGCGCGGCCTGACGCTGAACGGTCGGGTGACGCACACCGGGGAGCAGGAAGCCAACGCCGCCAACACGCTCCAGCTCGACAGCTGGACCGTGCTGGACCTCGGCGCGCGCTACGTGTTCGCGGCGGGCGACAGCCCCGTCACCCTGCGCCTCACCGTCGATAACGTGACGAACGAGGCATACTGGGCTTCGGCCTTCGATGCGTTCAACCCGGCGCTGCTGCAAGGCACTCCGCGCACGGTGAAGGCGTCGGCCTCGATCACGTTCTGAAGGTGGTCGAGCGGGGCGACTAGCGCGTCGCCTCGCTCACCACGTAGCCATCGATCACCACGCCGGTGACGTGGGTGACGTATTCCAGCGGGTCGCCGTTGAACATGGCAATGTCGCCGTCCTTGCCCACTTCGAGGCTGCCGACGCGCTCGTCCATGCCGATGATGCGGGCGGCATCGATGGTAACGCTGGCCAGCGCATCTTCCGGCGCAAGGCCGTGTCCGGCGGCGAAGCCCGCTTCCCACAGCACCACGCGGGACTTGGGCACGTAGGCCTCGTATCCCGATTGCAGCGCGAAGGGGATGCCTGCTTCCGCCAGCGTGGCGGCGGTGGTGAAGGAGGCGTTCTCCATCTCGCCCGAATTGCGCGCCATGGTGGGATGCAGGATCACCGAAACGCCGCTCTCGCGCAGTTCATCGAGCAGCATGTGCGCATCCGCCGCGCCGTCGATGATCACCTCGATGCCGAACTCGTCGGCAAGGCGCAGGGCGGACATGATGTCCTGAGCGCGGTTGGCGGTGACGAGCAGCGGGCGTTCGCCGCGCACGACCGAGGCGAAAGCCTCGTTCACAAGGTCGCGGCTGGCGCTGTCGACGGCGTCTTCATCCTCGTCGTCGTCCTCGGCGCTTTCACCGCCCTGCTGGGCGCGCAGCAGCGCCTGGCGAAGCATGGCGATCTGCTTGGCGCGGGTGCCGGGCGCGCTCTCGCGGTCCAGTGCCCAGCTGCCAAGGTTGGCGACCACCATCGTGCCGTCCTCCACCAGCGCGGCGTCGACCGTGTTGCCCACGGTCTTCACCACCATGGTCTGCCCGGAAACGAGCGCGCCGGGGCCGTGGCCAGTGTGGACCGTGGTAATGCCCAGTTCGCGCAGCCACTGCACCAGCCGGTCGTGCGGGTTGTAGGCGTCGATAGCGCGCAGGTGCGGCTGCACGGGCGCGGAATTGTCGAGCTGGTCCTGATCGTCGGGCTGATTGAGATAGCCGGTGAGGCCCACGGTGGAATGCGCGTCCACCAGGCCGGGGGTGACGACGCTGGCTTCCATCACGCGCATCCCTTCGGGGATCGCGGTGCTGGCGACCGGGCCTACGGCGGTGATGTTGCCGTCCTCGATCACGACGACGCCGTTTTCGATCACGCCCTGCGGGCCCATGGTCCACACCTGCGCGCCGCGCACGGCAATGTCCTGCGCCATCGCAGAGGTGGAGAGCAGCGCGGCGGTGAATGCACCCGCAATCAGTTTGCCAACAGTGTTCATTGTCCGCCCTCCAGCATCAGGGCCTCGCCTTCGAGGACGTGGGTGTTGAGTGTGGGATTGCCCGCGCCGTAGCCGCCGGTTGCCATTAGCAGTTCCTCCGGGTCGGAGGCATCGAACAGCAGTTCGCCCATCACCCAGGTCTCCGCGACATTGGTGTAGACCGACAGCGGATCGCCCGTCAGTACGACGAAATCGGCCATCTTGCCCGCTTCCAGGCTGCCGACGTGCTCGTCCAGCCCAAGCTGCACCGCGCCGTTGATGGTGAGCGCCCGCAGCGCGCCTTCGCGGCTCATCCCGCCGCGAACTGCGAGCGCGGCCTGCCGGTACATCAGGCGGCTATCGATGATATTATCGTCCGAATGTAGCGAGACGAACACGCCCGCATCCTCCAGCTGCGCCGCGGTGACGATATCCGCCTCGCGCGCTTCCAGCTTGCCGCCGGGGCTATCGAGCAGGATGGCCGAGACCGGCACGCCTGCCGCCGCGAGTTCGCGCGCCACCCGGCCGCTCTCCACGCCGTGCTGGATCAGGATATCGAACCCGAATTCGCGGCTGAGGCGCAGCGCGGTCATGATGTCGTCGCTGCGGTGGGTGTGGAAGTGGACGAGGCGGCTGCCGTCCAGCACCTCGCACATGGCTTCCATGCCGATATTGCGCGGGCTGCGCTCGCCGCCACAATATTCCTGCGCGGCGACGAAGTGCTGGCGCACCATCGCGGCGCTGCGGGCGCGGGTTGAGGGGAAAGCCGGGCTTTCGCGCAAGGGATTGGTGCCGTTGGCCATCTTCATGCCGCCCAGCACATTGCCGCCCTCGTCCATCCAGGCGAGTTCCTCGATGGTGTTGCCTTCCGTGAGGTGCATATAGAACGTCTGCCCGCTCATCAGGTGGCCGCTGCCAGGCATGATGTTGGCGGTGGTGACGCCGCCCGAACGGGCGCGGGCGATGGAACTGTCGCGCACGTTGATCGAATCGAGCGCCCGCACGTCCGGCTGGATGGCAGCGGAACTGTCGGCTCCGGAGACCTGTCCGATATGCGAATGGGTGTCGACCGTACCGGGCATGATCACCATGCCGCTGGCATCGCGCACCTCAGCCCCTGCGGGAATGGCCACGTCTGCGCCGACTGCCACGATGGCACCGTCCTCGATCACCAATGTGCCGTTTTCGATGGTGCCGGTGCCGCTGGTGCCGCTCATGGTGTGGATGGTCGCGCCGGTGAAGGCAATCGGCGTCTCTTGCGCCAGTGCCGGAGCAGCAGCGAGCGCCGCCACACAGGAGGCAGCCAGCGCCGCCCGCTTGATCATTCGCATGGGAAGTCCTCTTTTCGTTGCGCCTGAGACTAACGCCGCGATTGTTGCGTGCAACCCTATTCGGGCGCAGTTTCCGCATATTCCAGGGCAAAGGTGGGATCGCATTCGTAAGGATAGACGTGCTGCCCCTCGCGCTTTTCCCATTCGATCCAGCGCGCGCCATCCCTTCCGATCATCGCCGGATCGGAGAACCACTGCGTCGCCACCAGCTTTTCACCGCCCTCGGCCAGGCGGTAGCGTTCGACCATGCGAATGTCTGCGGAATGGTCCAGCCCGTTGTTGGTGATGGTGCTGGGGGCGATGTGGGTCGTCTCGATCACCAGTTCCTCGCCTTCCCAGCGGCCGGTGGAAAAGCCCATCTTGGAATGGGGATAGCCCTCCGGCGCCTCCCGGCCATCCATGAAGACCAGCCGCACCTGGTCGAAGTATTCGTAGCGCAGGACGATCAACTCGTCGGTCTGGTGGATCTCGAACGGGAACGGCCCTTGCAGCGCGTAGACGATGCTGGGCGGCAGGCACACGCGATCGAGCGCCATCTCGTCGTCCGGCTGCCAGTCCTCGGCCCGCGCCAGCGCCTGCGGCGTTGGCTCCAGCCCGCCGTATTCGCCGCGCGGAAATTCCACGACGCCCGTATCCTCCACCATCACGGTGCCATCGGGCAGCTTGGCGAGCATGTCGGGCGCGGGTTCGCCAAGGTCGAAATCCGGCCCCCAGAACCCTTCCAGGTCGGGCGGGGTGTCCTGCGCGGCTGCGGGAACGGCCAGCGATGCAAGGGCGAGAGCGAGCGCGAGCGGTCTAGCCATCGTTCTGCCCGAACGGAGCGTTGCCGATCATGCGGCCTTGCGCATCGCGCACCTCGCGGATGCGCATGTAGTTGCGACCGTCGCGGGCGCGCCAGCCCGACACGGTGACAAGGTCCCCCGCCCGAACGCTCCCCCGCGTCCACCCGCGCCGTTGCAGCACCACCGGCGCATTCGTTTCCCCGCGCCATTCCGTTCCGTCCACGTCCAGCACCAGGGTGCCGTGCGGGTTGGTGAAGCGGAAAGCCTTCACCGTGCCTCCCACCGTAACGTCCGCCTCGGGATCGAAATAGACCGCGAACGAGTGGTGCGCGGCCACTCCGCCCGCCAGCGCGCCGGACAGAGCCAGCGCCAGCATCAGTGTATTGGTATGCATTCCCTCTCCTCTTCCGGCGGCACAGTGTCGTCTTCGCCGCATGCTGTCCAGACGGGAGAGGCCGCTAGCGCATGGTGCGGAAGGTGATCGAGCGGCGGGTCTGCTCCATCGGCACGATCGAGTGCTCCCAGCTTTCCCGAACCTCACCTGAGAGCAGATAGGCAGCGCGCGGTGCGAGCGGCACGGCATGGCGGGCAAAGCCGCCGTCCGGCAGCCGCTGGCGAAGGCGCAGGGTGGCAGGCGCGCCAAGCGAGAGGCCGATCACCTCGCCATACTGCGGGCGATCCCGGTGCCAGCCGATGCCAGCGCCGGGATCGTAACGGATCAGCAGGGCCTGTTGCAGCGCGACCGGCGCAATTCTGAACCACTCCCCCAGTCGTTCGCGAAGGTCCAGCAGCCACGGCGGCATCGGCGGCGCAGGAATGGGGCGCGAACGCTGGTAGTCGTAGGCAGAGCCATAGTGCGCGGTCATGCGCTTGCCCGTCCACTGGCCGAACCGGAACGGCTCCAGCGGGGCGGCATCGATCCGGGCGGACAGCGCCTGCTCCTCCCCCGCGTCGATCGCATCGGCAATCACTTGCAGGCCACCGACCGGCGGCAGGGTCGGACTATCGGAAAACAGGTCTATCTGCTGCGTCATCGATCCCTATATAGGTGCCCATGCGACAGGATCAGCACCGCTTCACCATCCATACCCACGGCAAGGCGCTGTACGAGTTCACCGACGAGGTGGCAGATTGGCTGGAGCGGACGGGGATAGAGAGCGGCATGCTCACCCTCTTCTGCCGCCATACCTCCGCCAGCCTGCTCATCAACGAAAACGCCGCCTCCGCCGTCCAGCGCGACCTGCTGCGCTGGCTCGACAAGGCGGTGCCGGAGGGTAACCATTACGAGCACGACAGCGAGGGGCCGGACGACATGCCTGCCCATATCCGTACCATGCTGACGGGCGCATCGCTGAACGTGCCGGTGGGCGGCGGGCGCATGTTGCTGGGGACATGGCAGGGCCTTTACCTTGCCGAACACCGCAGCGCGTCCCACTCGCGCGAGATCATTGCCCACATTATTGGAGAATAGCGAAACCGGCGGCACCCCCGCGCGTTCGCACCGCATATGCCCATCGATATTTCCGCCAAGTTCGCTTTCCACCTCGACCAGCCGACCGACCTCCTGCTCCAGTTCGAGGCGGCCGTCATCCCCGAACAGAAGGTGCTGTCTTCCAACACGGTGCTCTCCCCGGCCCTGCACACGGCCCGCGTGCCCGCACAGGATGCCGTGGGCGAACGCATCTGGGTGCGGGCCGAGGGCGACTACAATGTCGATTACACGGCGAAGGTGGAGATCAACCGGCTGGTGCCCGACCTTGCCAGCCTGCACCAGCTCGACCCGCACGACCTGCCGGGCGAGGCGGTCGAATACGTATTCGATTCGCGATACTGCCAGGCCGACCGTATGCACAGCTTCGTCATGGACCGGTTCGGCGATCTTGAAGGCGGGAAGAAAATCCTCGCCATGTGCGACTGGATCGCGGACAATTTCACTTACGAGGCTGGCAGCTCGAACGCCACGACCACGGCGCTCGATACCTTCGTGGAACGGCGCGGGATCTGCCGCAACTATGCCCACGTGATGATCTGCTTCGCGCGGGCCTCCACCATCCCGGCACGCTATGTCAGCTGCTATGCGCCCGGCGTGAACCCGCCCGATTTTCATGCGGTTGCGGAAGTGTTTCTGAACGATCCGACCACGCCCGGCGGCGGCGCGTGGTACATCGTCGATCCCACCGGCATGGCCAGGGCGGACCAGACGGCCAAGATCGGCATCGGGCGCGATGCGGCGGACGTATCCTTCCTCACCACGTTCGGCCTTTCGAAATTCAAGAGCTCGGAAGTGAACGTGAGCGAAAGCGCGTGAGAAACCGCGCAGCTTGTTAACGTTCACAAGAACGGGTATTGGCAGGCCGGGAAAACGAACGAAAAGATAACGGTGTTGCACTGCAACATAGGGAGGGGTTAGGAATGCGCTACACGACATCTTTGCAAAGCGGGGAACGCAATTGATCCGAAAGGCACAAACGCTGATATTGTTCGGCGCCACGGGAGACCTCTCGCGCCGGATGCTGTTGCCTTCCCTTTGCGCGCTCGACGCGGACGACCTGCTTTCCGACGACCTCGAAATCATCGGCACCGCCCGTTCCGAACTGACCGACAGCGAATTCCGCAGCTTCGCGCGCGAGGCGATCGAGAAGTTCCTGCCCGCACATCGCCGGGGCGGCATGGCCGATTTCCTCAACCGGCTGAAATACAGCCAGCTCGATGTCACCACGCCCGAAGGCTACGCCGACCTTGCCGACAAGGTAGGCGAAGGCCGCGAAGTCGCGATCTTCCTCTCGACGGCACCCAGCCTGTTCAAGCCGACGATCGAGGGTCTCGCCGCCCACGGCCTGGCAGACGCCAACGCGCGCATCTGCCTGGAAAAGCCGCTCGGCACCGATCTCGAGAGTTCGTGCGAGATCAACGATGCCGTGGCCAGCGCCTTTCCCGAAGGGCGCATCTTCCGCATCGACCATTACCTGGGCAAGGAGACGGTGCAGAACCTTATCGCGCTGCGCTTTGCCAACATCCTGTTCGAACCCTTGTGGAACGCGCAGCATATTGACCACGTGCAGATCACGGTGGCCGAGACCGTTGGGCTGGAGAGCCGCGTGGATTTCTACGACGGCGCGGGCGCGCTGCGCGACATGGTGCAGAACCACATGCTGCAACTGCTCGCCCTCGTCGCGATGGAGCCGCCAAGCAGCTTCGATGCAGGCGCGGTACGCGACGAGAAGGTGAAAGTCCTGCGCGCGCTGCGCGAACTGGAGGATAACGAGAGCGTGACCGGCCAGTACCGCGGCGGTGCGTCGGGCGGCGAGATCGTGCCCGGCTACGACGAGGAGCTGGGCAAGGACAGCGATACCGAGACCTTCGTTGCGCTCAAGGCCCATATCGACAACTGGCGCTGGCAGGGCGTGCCCTTCTACCTGCGCACCGGCAAGCGCCTGCCGGAGCGGGTGACGGAAATCATCGTCCACTTCCGCTCCGTGCCGCACTCGATCTTTCCCGATGCGCGGCTGAAGCCGAACAAGCTGGTAATCGGCATCCAACCCGAGGAAAACATCACCCTGTCCCTGATGGCCAAGGTGCCCGGTATCGAGCACGAGGGCATGACCCTGCGCGAAGTGCCACTGGATATCCGCATGCCCGATGCCTTCACCGGCAAGCACAAGCGCATCGCCTACGAGCGGCTGCTGCTCGACCTCATCAACGGCGACCAGACGCTGTTCGTGCGCCGCGACGAGGTCGAAGCGCAGTGGAAGTGGATCGACGCGATCCGCGCCGGATGGGAAGCGGAGGGCAAGACGCCCAAGACCTATAACGCCGGAAGCTGGGGCCCCAGCGCAGCCATCGCCCTGGCCGAACGCGACGGAGTAAGCTGGCATGAGTAGCCTCAACCCCACCATCGAACGCGTGACGCAGCGCATCATCGAGAAGTCGAAGGACAGCCGCCGCGCCTATCTCGACCTGATCGACCGCGAGGCCGACAACCAGCCAGAACGCTCCGCCGTTTCCTGCTCCAACCTCGCCCACGCCTTTGCGGGCGCGCTGGAGGACCAGGAGGCGCTGAAGACCAACGCCGGGCCGAACATCGGCATCGTCTCCGCCTACAACGACATGCTTTCCGCGCACCAGCCCTACGGGCGCTACCCGGAACGACTGAAGATTTACGCCCGCGAAGTGGGCGCCACCGCACAGGTCGCGGGCGGCACGCCTGCCATGTGCGACGGGGTGACGCAGGGCGAGACGGGCATGGAACTCAGCCTCTTCAGCCGCGACGTGATCGCGCTTTCCACCGGGGTCGCGCTTTCCCACGCCATGTACGACGGCATGTTGCTGCTGGGCATCTGCGACAAGATCGTGCCCGGCTTGCTGATGGGCGCGCTCCGCTTCGGACACCTGCCGGCAGTCTTCGTGCCCAGCGGCCCGATGCCCTCGGGCGTATCGAACAAGGAAAAGCAGCGCGTTCGCCAGCTTTATGCAGAGGGCAAGGCGACGCGCGCCGAACTGCTCGAAAGCGAGCTTGGCTCCTATCACTCGCCCGGCACCTGCACCTTCTATGGCACCGCCAATTCCAACCAGATGATGATGGAACTGATGGGCCTGCACATTCCCGGCGCGGCCTTCTTCCAGCCGGGTACGAAAATCCGCCAGGCGCTGGACCGGGCCGCCGTGCACCGCGTGGCCGCGATGACGAAGAACGGCAACGACTATCGCCCGCTCGGCCACTGCGTCGACGAGAAAGCCATCGTGAACGCCGCCGTGGGCCTGCTGGCAACGGGCGGCTCCACCAACCACGCCATCCACATTCCCGCCTTTGCCCGCGCCGCAGGCGTGCAGATCGACTGGACGGACCTGTCCGAACTATCCAGCGCGGTGCCGCTGCTGGCGCGCGTCTATCCCAACGGCTCTGGCGACGTGAACCATTTCCACGACGCGGGCGGCATGGGCTTCGTGATCCGCGAACTGCTGGGCGCGCGTCTTGCCCATGCCGACGTGATCGGCGTTGGCGAGGAGCGCGGCATGGCACAATACGGGCAGGAGCCGTGGCTCGATGAAGATACGCTCGACTGGCGCGACACCGGCCCCAGTGGCGACGACGAGATGCTGCGCCCGGCTTCCGACCCGTTCCAGCCCGATGGCGGGATGCGGCTCGTGCAGGGCAACCTGGGCCGCGCCTGCTTCAAGTCCTCCGCCGTGGAGCGCGAACGCTGGACCATCGAGGCACCGTGCCGCGTGTTCCAGACGCAAGGCGCGGTGAACGAAGCCTTCAAGCAGGGCGAACTCGACAAGGACGTGGTCGTGGTGGTCCGCTTCCAGGGGCCGCGCGCGAACGGAATGCCCGAACTGCACAAGCTGACCCCGGCGCTGGGCGTGTTGCAGGATCGCGGATACCGCGTGGCGCTCGTCACCGATGGCCGCATGAGCGGCGCGAGCGGCAAGGTGCCCTGCGCCATCCACTGCTCGCCCGAAGCGCTGGGCGGTGGCCCGCTCTCGCTGCTGGAAGATGGTGACGTGGTGAAAGTCTGCGCCGAGACCGGCGAACTCTCCACCACGGCAGACCTTTCCGCCCGCACCCCCGCGCCGGACCCGGTGCCGGACATGGGCACGGGCCGCGAACTGTTCGCCATGATGCGCGCGCAGGCTGACGAAGCAGAGAAAGGCGGCAGCGCGATGCTGGCCGTGGCAGGTCTGTAATGGAACTCGTAACCGTAGATATCGGCGGCACCCACGCCCGCTTCGCGATCGCCACCAGGGGCGAGGACGGCACGCTGACCATGGACGAGCCGATCACGCTGCATACCGAGGATCACGCCAGCTTCCAGACCGCGTGGGAAGCTTACCGCGAACGCAAGGGCGGCATCCTGCCCGATGCCGTGGCCATGGCCATTGCCGGGCCGGTGGGAGGTGACGTGATCCGCTTCACCAACAACCCGTGGATCATCCGCCCTGCGCTGGTGGAGAGCAAGCTGGGCGTCTCGCGCTTCACCATCGTCAACGATTTCGAAGCCGTGGCCCACGCCGTGGCGCGCGCGGGCGACGACGAGTTCCTGCACCTGACCGGCCCCGAAGGCCCGTTGAAGCCAACCGGACGCCTCTCCGTCATGGGACCGGGCACCGGGCTTGGCGTGGCGCACCTCTTCCGCGAGCCTGACGGCACCTACCGCGTCTCCGCCACCGAGGGCGGGCACATCGACTTCGCTCCGCTCGACCCCATCGAGGATGCAATCCTCGCCCGCCTCAGGAAGCGTCACAACCGCGTTTCGGTGGAGCGTGTCGTCTCCGGCCCCGCCATCGTCGATATCTACGCCACCCTTGCCGCGCTGGAAGGGCGCGCGGTGAAGGAACAGGACGACGTGGCGATCTGGACCGCGGGCATGGACGGCTCCGACAGCCTCGCCGCTGCTGCCATAGACCGCTTCTGCCTGTCGCTGGGCGCGGTCGCTGGCGATATCGCCCTGGCGCAAGGCGGCTTTTCCGGCGTCGTGATCGCGGGCGGCCTTGGCTACCGCCTGCGCGACCACCTGCCCAACTCCGGCTTCGCGGAACGCTTCCGCGCGAAGGGCCGTTTCGAGAACCTGATGGCGGGCATTCCCGTCAAGCTGATCACCCATTCCCAACCGGGCCTGTTCGGCGCGGCAGCGGCATTCATCCAGAGCCACGGAGACTGACGACCCATGAGCGCACCCGACAATATCGAGGAAATCATGCTCTCGGCCCCGGTCATCCCGGTGCTGGTGGTGGACGATCCCGCAGAAGCGCGCCCCATTGCCGAAGCGCTGGTGTCAGGCGGCCTCAAGGTGCTGGAAGTCACCTTGCGCACCGATGCCGCGATCGAGGTGATCAAGCGCATGAACCTCGTCCCCGGCGCCATCGTGGGTGCAGGCACGGTCACCAACCGAGACGATCTCGACAGGGCGCTCGCCGCAGGGGCCGAGTTCATCGTTTCCCCCGGCCTGACCGAGCCGCTCGGCCGCGCGGCGATCAAGAGCGGCGTACCTTTCCTGCCCGGCATTGCCACGGCGGGCGAGCTTATGGCGGGCCTCGACATGGGCCTCACCCATTTCAAGTTCTTTCCCGCCATGGCCAACGGCGGTATCCCGGCGCTCAAGGCGCTGGCCTCCGTCTTCGGCAAGTGCAAGTTCTGCCCCACCGGCGGCATCACCCCCGAAACCGCGCCGGACTGGCTGGCGATGGAACAGGTGCTGTGCGTAGGCGGCAGCTGGGTCGCGCCAAAGGGCGCTTCGACCGAGGAAATCCGCAAGCTGGCTCAGGAAGCAGCGGGGATGGGCCAATGAGCGGCGTTGCAGACCTGACCCAGCGCCTGCAGGACCTCCACCAGCGCACCGTCGAAACCCCGCAGTTCAATCCGGTTTTCCAGCTGGCGCACGAGCTTTCGCGCAAGCTCGAAGGCGGCGAGATGACGCTCGACGATTTCGAGGCGCTGATCGCGGAGCTGGAAGTCGCGGCGCTGGAAGAGCGGGCGGACCGGCTGGAATGCATGGTCGCCCCCATCGGCAGCGATGCCAACGAGGCAGCGCTGGCCGAAGCGCTGGAGAAGGACGACTTCGCCAAGTTCCGCCAGCAGTGGGAGCGCCCACAGCTCCACGCGGTTTTCACCGCCCACCCCACTTTCCTGCTGACGCCCGAACAGTCGAACGCGGTGGCGAGCGCCGCCAGCCAAGGCACCCCGATTACGTCCGATTGCATCGGCGGGGAGCGGCCCGAAGTCACCTTGTCCTACGAGCATGACCGCGCCATGCACGCCATCGCCCAGGCGCAGGACGCGCGCGACGCGATCGTCGCGCAGCTTCTCTCCCACGCACAGAAGCAATGGCCGGACCAGTGGCACGAGCTTGCCCCCCTGCCCTTCCGCTTCGCCAGCTGGGTGGGTTACGACATGGACGGGCGGACCGACATCACCTGGTCCAATTCCATCGGCTTCCGCCTTACGGAAAAGGCCGAGCGCCTGTCGCGCTACGTCGCCTCGCTCGAAGCCATCGACGCCGATCACGCGCTGCTTTCCGAATTGCGCCCCGCAGCGGATTACGCCGCAGAGCGGGCCGAGGATTTCTCGGCCGACCTTTCCGATCCCGCCGCGCTTTCGGTCGCCGCCAACCGGCTGACGGCCAGCGATCCGCGCAAGCTCCTGAGCCTGTCGCGCTACATCGATGCGCTGGAGGATGAGGCGAAGACCTCCGACGATGCGAAGCGCGCCGTGGCGCTCAAGACGCTCGCTGCCGCCATGCGCGCCGATGGTCTCGGCATGGGCTGGATCCATTTCCGCGTGAATGCCAAGCAGCTTCACAACGCCATCCGCCGCCGGATCGACCCCGATGGCAATCTCGATCTCGCCAGCAAGGGCGCGGTGGTGCATCTCAACCGCGCGATCGAGCAGATCGAGCCGCGCCGCAGCAACTTCGGTGCACTGGCGATCGAGGCCAGCACGGCCATCCGCCAGTTCCTCGCCATGGCGCAGATCCTCGCCCATATCGACGAGGACGCGCCGATCCGCATGCTGATCGCCGAGTGCGAGGAGCCGGCAACGGTGCTCGCCGCGCTCTATTTCGCCAAGCTGTTCGGGATCGAGGACAAGGTCGACGTATCGCCCCTGTTCGAAACCGAGACCGCGCTGGAACACGGCGGCCGCTTCCTCGACGAACTGCTGGCCGAACCCGTCTACCAGGAATACGCGAAGAAGCGCGGGCGCGTGGCAATCCAGACCGGCTTCTCCGACGCCGGACGGTTCGTGGGCCAGATACCCGCCAGCCTCGCCATCGAAAGGCTTCAGGGCCGCCTTGCCGCCGCCATCGACGATAATGGTCTCAACGAAGTCGCCGCGCTCATTTTCAACACTCACGGCGAATCCATGGGTCGCGGCGCGCATCCCACCAAGATGGCGGATCGGCTCGACTGGGCGCTGTCGCCGTGGGCGCGGCGCCGTTTCGCCCGTGCAGGCATCCCGCTGGAGCCGGAAGTCAGCTTCCAGGGCGGTGATGGCTACCTGTGGTTCTCCACCCCCGAACTCGCGCGCGCCATGCTCACCCGCATCGCCGTGTTGCGCCCGGCGCAGGCCGATACCGACGTGCCGAAGGACATCTTCTACCAGCGCACGGACCTGAGCCTCGATTTCTACCGTGCGGTGAAGGATCACCAGCGCGACCACCTGGAAAGCCGTACCTACTCCCGCGCCATCACCGCATTCGGCCTCGGCCTGCTCAACTCCACCGGCAGCCGCGTAAGCCGCCGTCAGAGCGACCTTTCCGCCGACCGCGAGATGTCCCTGCGGCAGATTCGCGCCATTCCGCACAATTCCATCCTGCAACAGCTAGGCTACCCGGTGAACGTGATCGCCGGGATCGGCGAGGCGGCGGACGGCAATTACGAGGAAATCGGCGCGCTGCTCGCTGAAAGCCCGCGCGGGCGCGAACTCGTCCGTCTCGTGCGCGCCGCCAATGCGCTCGCCAGCGTGAAGACCGTGGCTGCCCACGGCGAACTGTTCAACTCCGCATACTGGGCCAGCCGACCCTATCGCGGCACCGAAGGCCACCTGACCGCCGCCTGCCAGGCGCTGAGCGAATATCTGGTTAAGGACGACCGCGTGGGCGTGTTCCGCCGCCTCGCCAGCCGCCTGCGCGTGGACGCGATGAAGTTCCACCGCCTGCTGGAACACGTGCCCAATGACGCGCCGACCGACAACCGCGAGGACAAGCGGCGCATGATCGGCGTGCTGCAATCGCTGCGCCTTGCGCTGCTGCAAGCCATGTTCATTCGCGCCGTCAGCGTGCCGGTGTTCAGCCGCGCCAACGACGTGAGCCGGGACGACGTTCTGGAAATGGTCTTCACCCTCCGCATCGATGATGCGCTGGCGCAATTGCGGCGGGCCTACCCCACGCATTTCCCGCGTATCGACCGTTTCGACCTGACCGAGCCGACCGACTGGCCCGACGGCAGCGACGAGGGGTACGAGGCCATCCACCGCGACTTCATCGATCCGATCGAACGCGCCTACGGCCTCTCCCTGCGTATCACCACGGCTGTTGCCAACGTATTCGGCGCGCACGGTTAAGTAGCGCCGCGTCGTTCCAAACAGGGACGCGGCGGCGCTGATAACTGGATTCCGCGCGCAATCGGGCGCAAGGAGCGCGATATGAAAACGAGGTTCAAATGGATCGGCGCGCTTGCCCTCGCCATCACGGCAACGGTGGGTGGCGCGATGGCTTTCACCCACGGCAGCGACGCACAGGAAAGCGATATCATCGCAGGCAGCGCCGCTGCCGTGGATGACGCTATCGCTTTCGTCGCCAATGAAGTGGTGCAGGAAACACCGGCTTACGACCCCGACGATCCTTTCGTCATCAAGCGGGTGCTGCCCATCGAAGGCCCGATCAAGTACGGCGAATGGCACTGGGACGACGAGGGTATTCCCGACGGTCCGCTGGTGATGACGGTGGACCTTCAGGCACGCGTGATCAGCGTATTTCGCAACGGCTACGAAATCGGCGCGGCCGCCGCTCTGCTTGGAACGCCGGAGCATCCTACGCCTGTCGGCACATTCCCGATACTGACCAAGGAGCGCCACAACGTCTCCGAGAAATACGGCAACGCGCCGATGCCCTGGACCTTGCGCCTGACGTGGGACGGCGTGGCAGTGCATGGCGGCTCCACCGTGGAACGCGGCTACGCCAGCCACGGCTGCATCGGCGTGCCGGATGAGTTCGCTTCACGGCTGTTCGATACTGCCGAGGTGGGCGACGTGGTGATCATCACCGATGGCGTGATGACGGGTGTGGGCGGAAGCCTTTCGACCGCAGGCTAACCTGTCCGGCGGGGCGGTTCGCGCGTCAGCGCCCAGCGGCCATCCTCGATTCTCGCCAGGACGCCCGCAACGTTCCCTCCCTCGCCCGCTTCGAGGCGCAAGAGCAACCTTGCAACGTCGCCGCCGCGCGGCCTGCCGCCCAATCGCTCCATCACCTGCGCCAGCAGCCGGCGGTTCATTTCGCGCGACCGGCCCGGCTTCAGGAGAAACCCGTCCGCCGTTTGCGTCACCATCTCCGGCCATAGACGCTCTGCGTAAGCCTGGAGCGCCTCGTAGGCTTCGGCCACGTTGCTGGCCGAAATGGCAAGTGCGGCGGGATCGAGCCAGTCGCAGTCCGCCAGCGCGCTGCGGATGCGCACACGGTCGAAGCGCTCGTCCACATTGCTTGGGTCATGCACGACCTTCTGCCGCGCGCCTGCGATCACCTTTTTCAGTTCCGCCCGGCGGAAGCCCAGCAGCGGGCGCAGGATACGAATGCCGGCAAATCCATGTGGCTGCGAGCGGCGCACGCCGGCAAGGCCGGCCACCCCGCTGCCGCGATTGAGCCGCATCAGCAAGGTCTCGGCCTGATCGTCCGCATGATGGGCTGTTGCGACAGCCGCGAGCCCGCGCCGGGTCGCCCAATCGCCAAGCGCATCGTACCGCGCCGCACGCGCCTGCGCCTGCAAATTGCCCTCACTTACCTCTATGCCGAGCACCTCGCATGATACGCCGCGCTGCTCGCAGGCAGCGAGCACGAGCGCGCATTCGTCCTTCGCTTCGGGACGCAGGCCGTGATCGACCGTCGCCACTTCGAACCCACCCGGAATCGCCTCGTGCGCCAGCAGCAGCATGGCTATCGAGTCCGGCCCGCCGCTGACGGCCAGTCCGATCTTCGCCCCTGACGGATTCAGCAGGTCGAGCGCCTGCCTGAAGCGCTCGACCAGTTCGAGATCAGTTGCAGTCGACGCGGCCACCGAGGTCCTGGTACTGCGTCTGCAACCGGCCCACCGCCAGCGCCGGATAGGTATCGCCGAATTCGGCGAGCGCGATGCAGGCGCGGCGGGTGTCGCCCAGCGCGATCATGCTTTCGGCAAGGTACAACAGGCTGTCGGGAGCGCGAGCGGCACTGGAATCGGCTTGGTAGTTGTCGAAAAAGTGCGTCGCGGCCGCACGCGGCTCGCCGGCGTCCAGGAAAGCGCGGCCCAGCAGGTTGCGGCCATAGGTGGTGCGCCAGTGATCGGGATAGCGTTCGACGAACATCGCCAGTTGCTGCTGCGCTTCGGGGTAGAAGCCCGCATCCCACAGGCGGAAACCGTAGACGTATTCATCGTCGCCTTCGTCACCGGTGGCAGGCTTGGCAATGCCCTGCACCGCTTCCACGCGCGCCGGCGTGGGACCTTCGGCGACCTGCGTATCGCTTTCTTCGACGGGAGCGAATTCCGCGGTATCTTCGCCGTCACCGGGCACCGGGATCACGCCGCTGGGGCCGGAGCTGGAACCCGTCGATCCCGCAGAAGCGCTGGTCCCGCCGCTGACGTCGCGTGTCTCCAGCGCATCGAGGCGGGTTTCGACCGCCGTGAGCGCGTTCTCGTTCACCTCGGTCGCCGCGGTGAGGCGGGCAAGCTGCTGCTCGATGGCATCGAGCCGGGCCAGCACGTCCGTCAACGCGGACGTCGTGGGTTGCGGCGTCGTGGTCTGCACCGGATTGCTCTGGGGCGTGATTTCCGGCTCGAAGAAACGCTCGTCTCCGCCGGGGAAGACCGCACGCTGAAGCGCGTTGATCTGGCTTTCGATCCGGCGCAGCCGGTCATCGCTCTGCGCCGCTGCGGGCAGCGGCACGGCGACGGCCACCATCCCCGCACAGATGGCGGCTCGGGTCAGGGTGAAAGTCGGTTTCGACCTGGAAAGCATTGCCGAGGTTCTCCTCAAATCCATATTCGGCGTATCGACATGGTTGGCCATGCCAGTTGCCACCAAGATAGACGATTAACGCGGGCGTAAAAGGCGCGATCGGGCGCATTTCCCCCGTGAAGATGCGAGCGCGGTGCCTACTCGATTTCGGGCGAAACGCCGCCCTCACCCGGATCGGCCGGCTCCGCGCGCGGCGGCGCGGTGGCCGCGGGCGAAGGCTCGGGCGTCGCCGTCGGCGTCGGACTTGCCGTCGCGGCAGGCGCGGTCCGAGCCGGTGTCGGCGTCGAGGTGGGGGACGGTGCAGCAGTGCGCGTCGGCGTGGGGCTGGGTTGCGGGGCCGTGGTCGCCGCGGGACGCGTTGCCGGTTCGCTCGATTGTGCAGGCTCCGCTACGGGAGCGGCAGGCGTGCCGAGCCCGAAACCGATGGTGGCAACGCCGCCTTCGCGAGACAGCAGCGCATCGGCCGAAATCGGCACGTCCTGAATCGTCTCGACCTCGGTCGAAAGCTTGCGCACCGGCCTGCCGCCAATGGTGATGGCGAGGCGATCCGGTCTGCCGGTAATGATCTGCGGATTGGCGGCATCGGCGGGAACGGTGAAGGTGTCACCCTCGCGCAGGGTGCCTTCCTGCAGCACGCGCCCCTCGCCATCGTAGAAGCGCACCCAGGTCTCGCCCTCTGCCGTGAACACGACGGGGCCACCCGGTTCCTCCGCAACGGCCTGTTGCTGCTGTTGTCGCTGCGTCGCCTGCTGCGCTGCCGCAGCCTCGGCCTGCTCCTGCTCGACCAGCGAGGGGATTTCGGCGGCGGGCGCGAACAGCGCGCGGGCGGCGAAGAAGATACCGATCAGCAGGACCACGACCGCGAACAGCGAGAAATACAGCAAACGGCCACCCGGTGCGCGCGAGGGGTCGCCCGGCTCGAACGAGCCACCGCCGCGCCTTTGCTGCTCGTACCGCTCGTTAATGGCGGCCTCGTCCAGTTCCTCGCGCATGAGGCCGACGATTTCTTCCTGGTCCAGCCCGACGGTCTTGGCATAGGTGCGGGCGAAGCCGAGCACGTAGGTGCGACCGGGCAGCCCTTCCAGATCGGCGGTTTCCAGGCTTTCGAGGTGGCGGCGCGAAATGCGGGTCTCCGACGCGACTTGCTCCAGCGTCAGACCCTTGCGTTCACGCGCGGCGCGCAGCCGGGCACCGGCGGTTGCCGCGGCTTCGTGGGAATTATCTGGCAATCTCTCGTCTTCAGTATCGGTCATGACCGCTCCAGCAGGAATGATGCTGGGTTGTTTGCGAACCCTTGGCACCCACCCCAATCGACCCAGCCCCGCAGAGTCAAGCGATTGTGCGGTGCAAAAGGTTATTCAACCTCGATTTCGCGTTCCTGCGCCCAGGCCTGCAGGGCCGCGCGCATGTCAGCGGGTGGATTGGCCAGCCATTCCCTCATGGCCTGGCCGATTTCGCGGGTATCCACCTTGCGAACCAGTTCCTTGATGGGGCCGACACCTGCCGGTGTGATCGACAGGCGGCGAATGCCGATGCCCAGCAGCGCCAGCGCTTCCAGTCGCCGCCCGCCCATCTCGCCGCAGACGCCGAGATCCACCGGATAACCGACGCAGTTCTGGACGACGCGGCGCAGGAAACGCAAGATGGCAGGGCTGACCCAATCGTACCGCTCCGCCAGCATCGGGTTCGCCCGGTCCGCCGCGAACAGGAACTGCGTCAGGTCGTTGGTGCCCACGGAAATGAAGGAAAGCTTGGGCAGCAGCAGGTCCAGCGTTTCCGCCAGCGAGGGCACTTCCAGCATCACGCCGTAATTGATCGCCGTGGGCAGCTTGTGCTTGCGGGACCTGAGAAAGGCGAGTTGCTGCTCGAACACGTCCTTTGCCGCATCGAATTCCCAGGGTTCCGATACCATCGGGAACATCACGTTCAGTTCGCGGCCCGAAGCGCCTTCCAGCAGGGCGCGTGCCTGCGCCTTCATCAGGCCCTCGCGCTCCAGCGCCAGGCGCAGGGCGCGCCAGCCCATGGCGGGGTTCTCGTCCTCTTTCGCGTTCTCGCTGGAGATGTAGGGCAGTGACTTGTCGCCGCCGATATCCACCGTGCGGAAGATCACCGGCTTGCCCTTCGCCGCGTCCAGCACGTCGCGATAGAGGCGCGCCTGACGCTCGCGCTGCGGCAGGGCGGCGGAGACGAGGAACTGGAATTCGGTGCGATATAGGCCGATGCCGTCGGCACCGGTCATGGCCAGCATGGCCACGTCGTCGCGCAGCCCGGCGTTCATCATCACCTGGATACGCTCGCCATCGCGGGTGAAGGGCTCCACCTCGCGCAGCTTGGCGTAGGACGCCTTCTTCTCCTTGCTGCGGGCAAAGCGCGTCTCGAACGCGTTCAGCACGCCGCTTGACGGGCGCACCGTGACCTTGCCGGCATCGCCGTCCACCAGCATTTCGTCGCCTTCGCGCACCAATCCGCGAATGTTGGAGCACCGCCCGATCACCGGAATCCCCATGGCCCGCGCCACGATCACCACGTGGGCCGTCAGCGATCCCTGCTCCAGCACCACGCCTTTCAGCCGGCGCTTGTCGTATTCCAGCAGTTCTGCGGGGCCGAGGTTCTTGGCGACGAGGATGGAATCCGCCGCCAAGCCCTTCTGCGCCGCCGTGCCTAGCTGGCCGGAAACGATGCGGATCAGGCGATTGGCCAGATCCTCGAGGTCGTGCATCCTGTCCTGCAACAGCGGATCCTGGATTTCACGCATGCGCTGGCGCGTGCGCTGCTGCACACGCTCGATCGCGGCCTCTGCCGTCAGGCCGGAATCGATCGCTTCGTTGATGCGGCGGCTCCAGCCTTCGTCGTAGGCGAACATCTTGTAGGTCTCGAGCACCTGCTCGTGCTCTCCGCCAACGCCGAATTCGGCCTGGCTCGCCATGTTGTCGATCTGCTCGCGCATGCGGTCGAAAGCGAGGTAGACGCGCTGGCGCTCGGCCTCGGTATCTTCGGCGACCGTCTGCTCGATGGTGACGCGCGGCTGGTGGAACACGGCCTGCCCGATGGCGAGGCCCTTCACCAGCTTCAGGCCATCGATGATGACCTGTCCGGAATGCGCTTCGGGCAGGCGATCCAGTTCTTCTGCATCGACAAGCCCTGCATTGTTGATGAGCTCTGCCAGCACCATGGCGGTGGTCTGCAGCGCCTCGATCTCCACTTCCTCGTACTTGCGCGGATCGGCATGCTGCACGGTCAGCACGCCGATCGAGCGTTCGCGCCGCACGATGGGTACGCCGGCAAAGGAGTGGAAGCTTTCCTCGCCCGTTTCGGGGCGGTACTGGAATTCCGGGTGGGTGGCCGCTTCGGCCAGGTTCAGCGTCTCGATGTTCTGGGCGATGGTGCCGGTCAACCCCTCCCCCACGCCAAGGCGCGTGACGTGAACGGCGGCCTGGTTCAGCCCGCGCGTGGCGAACAGTTCCAGCATCCCTTCGCGCAGGAGGTAGATAGAGCAGACTTCGCTATCGAGCGCCTCGCCGATCGTTTCCACCACCTGGTTCAGCTTGGCCTGCGCATGGGTGCGCGATGCCATCACCTCGTGAAGGCTGGTAAGAATCTGTCTGGCGGAAGAGGCGGCGGTCATCTGAAGACCGGCCTATAGCACATTATGCAAACCCGCAAATTCCCGACCTTGCCCCGCCAATGGTCTTTTTCCGGGGCAAAGGCCGGAAATTCATCCGTCGGTTCAGGACATCAATGAAGCGCGATCTCCTCCTTGATGGCGAGCTTCTGCTTCTTGAGTGCCTGGATTTTCGCACTGTCGGGCGAGGGGCGGTTCATTTCATCGCGTAGCCGACGGTCGAGCCCTTCGTGCTTTTGCTGGAGGGCTTGGACGTGCGAAGTTTCCATGAGGCAGTCTCCTTGACAGTCTGGGCCGGTAAAAGCCCGGCCCGTGTGGTGACCCAGCACGGCAGACTGCCATTCGACTCGCGAGACAGCAGCCTCCGCGCAATTGTCATGAAACCACAACATTCCTAATTCTCCAAATGGCGCGGCGATGAATTGCCCTGTAAGGCCGATGTTCCGCCAGGCGGCACTTGCCAGGTACGAAGAGAGGCAGGAAGAAGGCAGCATGACCGAAGACGAAATGCGCAAGCGTCTTGCCGCCCTCAAGGTGGAACACCGCGATCTCGACATCGCGATAGAAGCGCTGGTGAGCGCCGGCGGGCCGGACCAGTTGCAGGTTGCGCGGCTGAAGAAGCGCAAGCTGCGCCTGCGTGACCAGATCAGCCACATCGAGGACCACCTGACACCCGACATCATCGCCTGAACCGCGCCTTCGAAAACCGTTTCCCAACGGGACAGGCTGTATTCGCTGCCAAAATTAACCACGCCGCGAGTGGCGGGCACAGGCCGGTTTGGCTAAGGCAGGCAATTCCATGACAACGCCTGCCAGCATAACCCCCTCGATCATCGAGACCCTCTACGAAGATGCCCTGCTGCTGGCCGACGAGGCGCGTGCCTCGTTCGACCTGGACGACAGCTACGGCAGCGGCGGTGAAGAGGACAGCGTCGCACGCGTGGCGATGAGCTGCGAGGCCTTGCGCACCACCACGCGGATGATGCACGCGATCGCGTGGCTGCTCAATCAGAAGGCCTTTTTCGCTGGCGAAATCAGCGAGTTCCAGTTGCGTCAGCACGGGCGGCTGCCACCGGCCCAGCCGCAGCCCGCGCAGGAAGAGCTGGCCCTCTTGCCGCCCTACATCTCCGACCTGGTGGATCGCTCCATCCAGTTCTACTCACGCGTGGAGCGGCTGGACCGGGCCTGGCGCCAGCGCTTCGAGTCGCAGCCCGCGGCCGTCCGCCGCCTGCGCGAACGTCTTGGCTACGCCTTCGGCCGCTAGATCTTAGCGATAGCCTCGTCCCACCGCGCGAGCCGTTGGCGACGAGTGCCATCCTCCATCTGCGGCTCGAAGAGCTGCCCGCTGCCGATCATCGTTTCGGCCGCTTCCTGCAAATCAGCTTTCATCCCGCAGCCCACCGCTGCCAGCATCGCCGCGCCCAGCGCGGTGGTCTCCACGAAATCGGGCCGCGTGACAGGCAGGTCGAGCAGGTCGGCGATATCCTGCGCCATCCAGTCGTTCGCGGCCATGCCCCCGTCGATACGCAGGCCCGTCCATTCGCAGCCGTCGGCGGCGAAGGCGCTGGCGAGGTCGTACGTCTGGTGCGCCATGGCCTCCAGTGCTGCCCGCGCGATATGCGCGCGTCCGGTATCGAAGCCGAGCCCTGAAATAATGCCACGCGCTTCGGGCCGCCAGTGCGGCGCGCCGAGACCCGACAGAGCGGGCACCACCACGACGCCGCCATTGTCGGGAACGGAACGCGCCAGTTCCTCCGTTTCGGCAGCGCTTTCGATCAGGCCCAGCGTATCGCGCAGGTATTTTACGAGGCTCCCGGCCACGAACACCGCGCCTTCGACGGCGTAGTGTCGCTCGCCCCCGATCTGGTAGAGCACCGTGCCCAGCAGGCGGTTATCCGACCAGGGCAATTGCGTGCCAGCGTTGCCGAGCACGAAGGCGCCGGTGCCGTAGGTGGCCTTCGTCTGGCCGGGCGACAGGCACCCCTGCCCGATCGTCGCTGCCTGCTGGTCGCCCGCCATGCCGCAGATGGGGATGCGTCCGCCGAACATATCCGCATGGGTATGCGCCAGTTCGCCCGCGCTATCAGTGATCTGCGGTAGCGCGGCCATGGGCACGCCAAGAAGGTCGCACAACTCCGCGTCCCAGCCCGAGGCGTCGAGCGCCATCAGCAGGGTGCGGCTGGCGTTGCTGGCATCGGTGATATGCGTTTTGCCGCCGGTCAGCTTCCACACCAGCCAGCTCTCCACGGTGCCGAGCGCCAGCCTGCCGCCTTCCGCTGCCTTCGCCACGGCTTCGTCATTGTCGAGCAGCCAGCGCATCTTGGTGCCGGAGAAATAGGGATCGAGCAGCAGGCCAGTCCGCTCGCGCACCATCTTTTCGTGGCCCTGCTCTTTCAATTTCGCGCAGAAATCGGCGGTGCGCCGGTCCTGCCACACGATTGCGCGGCTCAGCGGCTCTCCCGTCGCCTTGTCCCAAGCCACCACGGTCTCGCGCTGATTGGTGATGCCGATGGCGGCAATTCGTGCCGCGCCGCCCGCCTGCTCCACCATTGCCTGCGCGCAGGCCAGAGTCTTTTCCCATATCTCGCCCGCGTCATGCTCCACCCAGCCGGAGCGGGGATAATGCTGCACAAGGTCCGCCTGCTCCACACCGCGCAGCGTACCATCCTGCGCGAAGAGCATGGCCCGCGTGCTGGTGGTGCCTTCATCCAGAACGAGGATGGACTGGTCGATCATTGGAATTCCTCTCCTTTGTCGCCATATGCACAGCATGTCCCTGCCCCCGCAACCCTGGCCGACAGGCAGCGCCGAACAGCTCGAACCGCTGGTCCGCCGCGTGCTTGCTCCCAACGCCTCGCCCTTCACCTACACCGGCACGCAGACCTACCTCGTCGGCGGCGACGAGGGGCTGGCGGTGATCGACCCCGGCCCGGCAGAGGCGGAACACCTTGAGGCCCTGCACAGCGCCATCGGCGGGGCAAAGGTCTGCGCGATCATGTGTACCCACACCCACCGCGATCACTCCCCCGCCGCCGCCCCGCTGGCGGAGGCGACCGGCGCGCCCATCGTGGGCTGCGCGCCGCTGCACATCCACAGCGATGCGCCGCGCGTCGATGCCCCGTTCGACCAGTCGTACGAGCCCGACCGCGTGATGGAACACGGCGAAGCGATGACCGGCCCCGGCTGGACCCTCACCGCCGTGGCAACGCCGGGGCACACTTCCAACCACCTGTGCTTCGCGCTTGAGGAAAGCGGCGCGGTGTTTACCGGCGACCACGTGATGGGCTGGTCCACCAGCGTTGTCGTGCCGCCCGACGGCGACATGGCGGACTACATGGCCAGCCTGCACCTGCTCTACGAGCGCGAGCAGGACCGCATCTACTACCCCGCCCACGGCCCCGCGATAGAGAAGCCCAAGCAACTGGTGCGCGGCATGATCGGCCATCGCCGCCAGCGCGAGCGCCAGATCCTGCGCCTGCTGGGCGAGGAAGCCCGCTCCATCGCGGCGCTGGTGCCGGTGATGTACAAGGGCGTTTCAGAGAAGCTCTGGCCCGCCGCCGGACAAAGCGTGCTCGCCCACCTGCTCGATCTGGAACGCCGCGGCGAAGTGCAGCGTTCAGAGGACATATGGCAGGCGACCTGAAACACGACGAAAGCACGCGCATCGGCGCTGCGCCCCCTCCGGCTGGTCCGCCGCCCGCCCGCACGGTGCCGAATGGTGCGCCGTGGATCGTGGTTTTGCTCATGGTCGTCGCCCTGGCCTGGCTGGCCTGGGAGAAGTGGGGCCCGGAAGAGCGCGGCGATATCGTTGCAACCTCGATGATCGCGTTCGAGAAGCAGAACGCGCTCACGGTCTTCTCCAGCCGGTTCGACGTGGTGGCCGAAAGCGTCAGCACGCCCAGCGTCGGCCCGTTCGAGGTGGAATCGCTGCAATCGCGGCAGGCGATGATCGTGCCCGCTACGGTGGAATACCGGCTCGATCTGTCGGAAATGGATCGCGAAAACTTCGACTGGGACGAAGCGGCTCAGAGCCTGTCCGTCACGCTGCCGCCTCTCGAAGTCTCGCAGCCCAACTTGAACGAGGCCGAGGCACGCTATTTCACCGATGGCCTCTACGTCAGCCGCGACGCATCCGTTTCCCTGAGCCGTAATAACTCGCGGCAGGCAGCCGAGCGCGCAAACGACTTTGCCCGCAACCCCGAAGTGATGGGCCTTGCCCGCAGCGCCGCGCGCGAGGCCGTTCGGCAGAATCTCGCCATTCCGCTGCAAGTCGCCGGGTTCGGCGAAGTTGAAGTGCGCGTCCGCTTTTCCGACGAAGGATAGGTGTCAGGCGGGGCTTTCGCCCTCGTCCTCCAGCACGGCGGCCATGGGCGTGGTTCGCGGCAGGGACTGGAAATCCTGCTGGTCCGCTTCGGGCACCGGCTGGCTGACGGCCATGCGCCAAAGGCCGAACAGTGCGCCACCCAGCGCCACCACGCCAATGACGCTGAACAGGCCCGGCGGTCCGAACGTCGCCATGCCGACAGAGCCCAGCATCGGCCCGCCCGCCGCGCCCACGGAATAGACCAGCACCAGACCGCTGCTCGCCCCCACGCGCTCGCTTTCGTCCAGGTGGTCATTCGAGTGGGCGATACACAGCGGATAAAGCGCGAAGGAGAAGCCGCCGAACAGCGCGCCCACGGCGAAGATCGCCAGCGGTTCGCGCACGAAGGCAAGCGCGGCGCACAGTGCGGCGGTCACGAACATGCAGGCGATGATGACGCGGCGGCGGTCGAACCTGTCGGACAGGCGGCCCAGCGGATATTGCAGCACCACACCGCCGGTGATCACGCACGATGTGAACAGGGCGATCTGCGAGAGCGGCAGGCCCATGCGCTGCACGAACACCGCGCCAAGGGCGTAGAACGCGCCCAGCATCACGCCGTTCGACAGCGTGCCGACAACGCCGAGCGGCGATGCCTCGTAAAGCCGCCTCAGGCTGAACGGCGCGACTTCCTCCAGCACCGGTTGCTGGATCTTCGTCAGCGCTACCGGCAGCACCGAAAGCGACAGCAGCACCGCAGAGGCCATGAACGGCAGCGCGGGTGAATTGTCGCCGAGGTTCAGCAGGAACTGGCCGATGGCTTGCCCGGCGTAGAGCGCGATCATGTAGGCCGCCAGGATCGCGCTGCGATTGTCAGGCTTCGCCACACGGTTGAGCCAGCTTTCGAGGCACACGAACACCCCGCTCATGGCGAACCCGTCCGCAAAGCGCAGCACCACCCACAGCAACGGCGCATCGATGATGGCGTAGGTCAGCGAACTTGCAGAGTAGAAAGATACGAAAGCGGCAAATGCGCGGATATGGCCGACCCGCGCAATCAGCGGGGACACGCGCAGCGCGCCCAGCGTCAGTCCGCCGAAATAGCTGGTGGCGACAAGGCCGATCAGCAGCGCGCCCTGCCCCGCCTGTTCGAGCCGGATGGCGATAAGCGTGCTGAGAAAACCGCTCCCCGCCATCAGGACGAAGATCGCCAGCAACAATGTGCGCACCGAATTGAGCGAGCCGATCATTGGCCGCCTCTAGGCCCCTTGCGGCGGTGTTTCCACCCCGTATTCGCCGCTGCCTGCGCGCTGCTGGACACGCCTCTCCCGCCCTCATAGGGACGGGCCATGGACACGATCTCTTTCGAACAATTCATGGCGGTAGACATCCGCTGCGGCACCGTTGTCGATGCGCAGCCTTTTCCCGAAGCGCGCAAGCCCGCGATAAAGCTGTGGGTCGATTTCGGCGCAGAGATCGGGGTGAAGAAGTCTTCGGCCCAGATCACCGATCACTACACGCCGGAGGGGCTGATCGGGCGCAAGGTGATGGCCGTAGTCAACTTCCCGCCGCGCCAGATCGGGCCTTTCATGTCCGAGATACTGGTGCTGGGCTTTCCCGATGCAGACGGCGCGATCGTTCTGGCAGGGCCGGACAAGGGCTTCGACCTTCCCGACGGCGCGCGGCTCGCTTAGCCGGGAAATCCCAGCGCGGCGCGCAGGTCTCCCAGCCACGGATCGTAGGGCACCCAGGCCCCCTGCCCGCTGCGGTTGATCGGCTGTCGCACCTGTTCGCTGCTGGCCGTGCGAACGGCGCGGCTGGTCTGGTGGAAATTGAGGCAGGCCTCTTCGAACGGCAGCCCGCAATAGTCGAGGATCCGGCGGATCTGACCCTCCGGATCGTCGAGCACGTCCTCGTGCTGCACGCGCAGAACCTTGCCCGGCAAGACCGCGTCCCAGTGCTCCATCAGGTCGACATAGTCGGCGAAGTAGCGACCGATCTCGGTCAGGCCATAGGTGAACTCCTGCCCCTCTGCGAACAGCTGCTTGAAGCCGGAAAAGCAGCAATCCATCGGCGCGCGGCGGGCATCGATGATCTTCGCGTTCGGCAGTATCAGGTGAATGAGGCCGATGTGCCTGAAATTGTTCGGCATCTTGTCGATGAAGAAGGGCGCGCCCTGCCGGTGGATCGCCGTATTCTCGATATATTGCTGGCCGAACTTCTGTAGCTGCTCGCCAGTCAGGTCGTGGAGCACCTCAGGATAATTGGACTGCCCCGCCTTGCGTCCGCGCAGCCGGTGGGCGAGCGCGAGGATATCGGGCAGTTCCATCGTGCCATCGACCTGCGGATGGCTGGCAAGGATCTGCTCCAGCAGCGTAGAGCCCGCACGCGGCAGGCCGAGAATGAAGATCGGATCGGGTGCACCGTGCCCCTCCCCTGCTTGCTTCGCGAAAAGCTCCGACGTGCAGACCTCGCGCTGCTTCGCCAGTTCGGCACTCATGGCATCGGCGTCGTAGCGCGTCTGTGCCCGCTTCAGGGCGTTGCCGCGCTCGTAATGGCCGAAACTGGCCTCGTAATTCTTACGATCCTCGTGCGCCTTGCCCAGCGCGAAGGAAAGGTGGACGCGGTCCATAAAGGCGAGATCGGGCCGTGCTGCCTGGTCCTCCATTTGCGCCATTTCGTCGTCTGAAAAACGATAGGTCTTGAGATTGGCCAGAGCATACCACGCGTCGCCGTGGTCGGGCTTGGCGGCAAAGGCGGCACGGTAGCTCTCGATGGCCTTCTCGGTCTCGCCCGTGGTTTTCAGCGCATGACCGCGGCTGGTTAGCGTGGCGGGATCGCCCGGCACCTTTTCCAGCACCTTGTCGAACAGGGCGAAGGCGCGGTCGTAATCGCCGGTCTGCATGGATTCGATGGCGAGGTGCGACTGGAACAGCGGGTTTTCGGGGTCGCTCTCGTAGAGGCTCTGCGCCTCCTCGCGCGCCCGGTCGAACTTCTGGCGACGGCGCAGCGCGTCGATGTAGTCGAGCCGCACTTGCACGTTCTCGGGCTCAAACACGCGGGCGCTTTCCAGCAGGAATTCCGCATCGTCGAGAATGCCCAGCTTGATCCCGATCTGCGCCAGCAGTCGCATCCCCTCGACGCTTTTCGGATTGGCACGCAGGTAATGGCGGCAGATTTCCTCGGCCCGCAGCACGCGCCCTTCGTGCAGGTGGTGGGTGACGGCCACCAGCTCTCGCGGCAAGCTGGCGAGACGCTGCGCCTGGGTCTGGGCGGCCCGTGCCGCTGCTCCGTCCTGCAATTCGCCAAGCGCGCGCCAGCTCGCATCGAGCGCCGGGTTGAAGCGCACCGCACGCTGGAACGCGGCAATGGCCTGGGAACTGTTGCTCTGCGCACGGGCGAGGTGCCCCGCCTCCTGCCATGCCCGGCCGTATTCGGGCATGGCGGCATGCAGGCGGGCGAGCATGTCGGAGGCCTCTGCAAGGCGACCAAGATAACGCAGCGCCACGGCTGCCATGTACAGCGCCTCGCCATCTCCCGGTTCGCCGGCCAGCACGCCTTCGGCCAGGGCGAGACCTTGCGCGAAGTCGCCCGCCTGCATTGCCTTTTGCGCCAGCGCCAGTTGTTCGTCGCGGTTTTCCATGCGCGTGCCCTTAACAAAGCAAAGCGGCGGAAGCGAACCCGCCGTCCGCTCCCGCCGCTCTCATTTCAGTCCGTCACTGCGGATCAGTAGTCGTAGGACACCCGTACGCCGACCGTAAACGGACGGTTGGTGGTGATCCGAGCGCGGTCGTTCACATAGTTGCCCGAGATCTGCGCGCGCGTGTCGAACAGGTTCTCGCCGTAGACCTCGAAGCGCCACTGGTCGGCCACCACGCCAGCAGCAAGATCAACCACGGTGTAGCTGTCGAGCTTCAGCTTGTTGATCTCGATGATGTCGGTGAACTTCGATGCCGAATAGGTGATCTGCGGCTGGACGAAAGCTTCCAGCGTGTTCGACAGGTCCCATTCGTAGCGGATGCGCGCGTTGCCCTGGAATTCCGGGGCGAAGGCGAGCGGTTCGCCGACCACCACGTCGTCCGTCGGCGTCAGCACTTCCGTGATCTCGGTATCGAGGATCGAGAAGGCACCGGCGAAGGTGAAGCCAGGCAGCGCATAGGGCGCGACGGTGAAATCACCCTCGACGCCGTAGATCTCCGCATTGGCCGCGTTGTCCGAGAAGAACAGGTTGGCGATGCTGGGATCGAAGATCGTCGTCTGCAGGCGGCTGATATCGACATAGAAGGCAGAGCCGTTGAACCGCAGCTGTCCGTCGATCAGGTCGAGTTTCCAGCCCAGTTCGTAGTTCTGCACCTCGTCGGTTTCCAGCTCGAACGGCACGGTGAACCCGGCGCCGTTGGTGGCGCCGCCCGGACGGTTGAGCAGGCCGGGACGGAAGCCTTCCGAATAGGTTGCGTAGATCAGCGTGTCCGGCGTCGGCGTAAGCTGCAGCGAACCCTTGTAGATGAACCCGTCCGTCGCCGCGACGTCGGGCGCGCGCACGGCATTGAAGACCTGCTGCGCCTGCGCGGCGGAGAGACCGGCCGCCTGGATATCTTCCAGTGTGTCGTCCAGCGTAAACGTCTGGCGCAGGTCGGCGTTACAGCTGCCGATGAAGGTATACTCACCGTCGCCGTCGTACAGGTCGTTCAGGTCGGTACCGAAGGCATTGGCATCCTCGGCCGCGCCGGCGTTGCAGAACGAACCGTTGGCGCTGCCTTCGAAATCGACCTCGATGTCGTAGTAGCGCGCGCCTAGCGTGATGGTGAGCAGGTCGGGCACGATGTCGAAGCTGGCTTCGCCGAAAATGCCGATCTGCTCGTCGGTCCGGCGAATGTCGTTACGGAAAATCGTGTCCTGCGGAAACGGTCCCGGGTCGCTGGTATAACCGGCCTGCGGGAAGTTGGGCGCAAAACCGCCGAACGGTGCGGCAGCGACATTGCCCGGATAGTTGAAGTCGTTGCGCTCCTTCAGTTCCAGGTCGGAATAGAAGCCGCCGGCGGTGGCGCGGATGCGCCAGTCATCCGGCGTGCTGAAACGCAGTTCCTGCGTGAACACGGTCGTGTCGCTGTCCGACGTGACGTAAAGGTTGGGCGGCTGGCAAGTGCCCGAGGGATCGCTGTCGCCCGGATAGGAAACCGAACCGTCGCAGATGTAGTAGGGCAGGTACTGGCCGACGAAGAGATAGTCGGTGTAGTCGATGCGCTGCTGCGTCTCGCGGTCGGTGTAGGCACCGGTGTAGACGACATCGAGCATGGCCAGGCGGCCTTCGACGGTCCAGCTGGTGTTGCTGAAGTCGTCTTCCAGGCGATCGTCCTCGAAACGCTGGATTTCCAGGTCATCCAGCCCGCCGAGTTCGGGATCGGCGAAGAACACCCCGTCGCTTTCCAGGCTCTGGCGCGAGTGGGCGACGGTGATCGTCCAGTCAGGCGTCACTTCCCACAACGCGGTGGCGCGGAAACCGGCATAGGTCGTGTCGTTGAAGTTCTCTTCGACGAGGCCGGAGTTGTTGGTTTCGAGGAAGGTCACGTCCGACAGGTCGGCCGTGGACTGGAACCCTGCACGCAGGGAGTTGACCGGAACACCATTGGAGCGGACCGTGCCTTCGGGGCGGAAACGCGCGCTCTCGCTGAGATCGCGGGTGCCCTGCACGTTATCGATGTAGCCGCCCTGATGATCAAGATAGGCCACGCCGCGCACGGCGATGGTGTCCGTCACCGGCACGTTCAGCATGAACTCGGTCTTGTACGAGGTGTCGCCGCCATCGGTGAAGCTGACGCCAGCGCTGGCGCCCGCGTCGAACCCGGCAAGGCTGGGCTTGTTGGTGATGAGGCGGACAACACCGGCCTGCGAACTGGCACCGAACAGCGTGCCCTGCGGGCCAGAGAGTACCTCGATACGCTCCAGGTCGGCGGCGTAGACGTCGAGATTACGGCCCGGCTGAGCCAGCGGCTGCTCGTCCAGGTACATGGCGACGTTCGGCGCGAGGCCCGCAACACCGGCGGTGGTGAGGTTCGGCGTGGTGGAGGCGAGGCCGCGGATATAGATCGTCGACTGGCCGGGGCCGCTGCCGCCTGCGGTGACGGTGGGCAGCTGATCGAGATAGTCCTCGAACGTGTCGATGTTGAGTTCCTGAAGGCCTTCCTCGCCCAGGGCCTGCACGGAAACCGGCACGTCCTGCAGGTCTTCGCTGCGCTTGGTCGCAGTCACGACGATGGTCTGCACGCCGCCCTGGCGGGCCTGGCGTGTCGGTGCCGGTTCGGCATCCTGTGCCGCGGCGGGCGCCGCAAGGGCAATGGCAAGCGCGCCGATGGACGCGCCGCTGATGTATTTCGACATATGGGATTTCCCTCTGTTTCGGATGGTCGCGCCGCTGCAGGATTGCGCTACGCGATTGGAGAATGCGTGCCGCGCAGCATGAATTAAAGAAGTGCGCGCGTGCGGGGTCCAATTAGAGGGATAAAGTCAAAGTTTCTACCGCGCACGGGAGATTTTCAGGATGCGCGGAATGATTGTTGCAGAATAACAACAATTCAACCGCTGAAAACTAATAAATCAAATATAGAACGGTTATTATTTTCAACTGCGAATCCTAGCCATGTTGTATTTAAAGATATACCTTTTAACGGGAAAGGATTCGCAAATATATCTTATTTTTCATTGCAAGGAGGTCCCAAGAGCCGGCATTTATATTGACTCTATTGTGAGTGATCTACTTTGATGCCTCCCAGCTCTCACATGCCTCGGCAGTAGTGGGTACACCGTGACGCTTGCGGATCACGTCGAAAACCACGGCTTTCACGATGGATATGGCCATCAGGGCCACCACCAGGGAGAACGGCAGGGCACCGATGATCATGGTGATACGGATCGCGTCGATCCCGCCGATGATGAGCATGGAGCCGACCATGAACGCCAGCGCCGCGCCCCAGAACAGGATATGGCGGCGGCGCTGTCCTTCGGTATCGCCTGCACCGTTGATCGTGTTGACGATCAGGATCGCACTGTCGGCGCTGGTGATAAGGTAAGTCATCAAGAGCAGCACCACGAGGCCTGACACGACCCAGGCAAAACCGGGGTCGAGCAGCACTGCGAGCGTGGCGTAGAGCTGATCTGAAATACCGGCGTTCACGATGGTCCCGTCAGCCACGCCGCTCAGTTCAAGGTCGATGGCGGTGCCGCCGACCAGCGTCATCCATACAAAGCACATCAGCGAGGGGACGAGCAGCACGCCCAGCACGTATTCGCGCACAGTGCGTCCGCGCGAAATGCGGGCGATGAACATGCCGACGAACGGCGCGAAGGCGATCCACCACGCCCAGTAGAACACGCTCCAGTCGAGTTGCCACTGCACCAGTTCGTCACCCGTTTCCGTACCGCCCGAGAACAGCGTGAGCGCATTCTGGGGCAGCGTGCGAATGTAGTCGTAGAGACCGACGCCGAGCAGCTCGAGGCTCAGCAGTCCCGCGCCGACCACCGCGAACAACGCAAGCAGCGCGAACGACAGGCCCATGTTGATGTTGGAGAGCCACTTGATCCCCTTGCCCACTCCGGAAAGCGCGCTGATGGTGGAAGCACCGACAAGCAGGACCAGCGAAACGATGATGGCGGCAGGGGTCGAACTGCCTTCCGCGTCCACCAGCCAGTCACCCAGGCCCAACCGGTTGAGTCCTGCCACGAACTGCTCCACGCCAAGCCCCATGGTGGTCGCGACACCCAGGATCGTGGCGACCACGGCGACGATATCCACGAGGTGTCCAGGCTTCCCCGACATCGTCTTGCCGAACAGCGGGGCGAGCGCGGACCGAATCGTCAGCGGCAGGTTGCGGCGATAGGAAACATAACCGATGGCCAGACCCACCAGGCCGTAGATGGCCCAGGGTGCCAGCCCCCAGTGCAGGAAGGTGTAGATGTAGGCGGGGCGCACGGCCTCGGCAGACAGCGGCTCTACGGTGCCGCGAATGATGTCCGGGTTGTTCTGGAAGTGCGCCAGCGGCTCGCCCGTCGAATAGGTGAGCATCCCGATGCCGATGCCAGCGCCGAAAAGCATGGCGAACCAGCTGAACTTGCCGAACTCGGGCTCCTCGCCGGGGCTGCCGATCCGCAGGCTTCCCGATTGGGGAAGCGCCGCCAGTACCAGGGCGGTCAGCATTACCGCCGCGGTGACATAGACATACCAGCCGGAAAAAGTGGCGATGATGGTGCTGTTGGCCGCGCTCAACGTCTCGTTCGCGCTGACGGGGAAAAAGATTGCCCACATGATGATGAGCGAGACGATGACTTTGGAAGGGATGGTGACCGATCGGCTGAAGCCGTCGTAGAAACCGCGATTGTGCGTCCTGATCGGCAAATCCACCAGCGGAGGGTTTATCGGAGCGTCGCCCGTGTTCGCTGTCGGTACCTGTTCGGTCACTATCTGGTATCTCCTGTTTCGCTCGCCACGCTGACGGCCCGGCGCAGAATGCGCATGCCAGGGCCGCCGATGCCGGAAATTGCTGCAAGCATAGGGAACTGGCCTGCTATTGCAAACGGACGAGCCGGGCACTTGTGCCGGGCAATCCCCTCGCAAATTTCGCCATGGCATCTATATGCCTGATCAAACGCCAATCTAAATGGGGCCAGAGAGATGACCGACCAGACAGCAATCCCGGCAGGCATAGACTTGCGCGAAGAGATCGATCGCCTGCGCAAGGAACGCAACGCCGTCATCCTCGCCCACTACTACCAGAAGCCCGAATTGCAGGACCTGGCCGACTTCGTCGGGGACTCGCTGGAGCTTTCGAAGAAAGCGGCGGAAACCGATGCCGACGTGATCGCCTTTTGCGGCGTCAAGTTCATGGCCGACACCGCGAAAATCCTCAGCCCCGAGAAGATCGTGGTGCTGCCCGACATGGAAGCGGGTTGCTCGCTGGAGGACTCCTGCCCGCCGGAGAAGTTCGCCGCTTTCCGCGCCAAGCACCCCGATCACATCGCCCTCACCTACATCAACTGCTCGACCGAGGTGAAAGCCCTGTCGGACGTGATCGTCACGTCCTCTTCCGCCGAGACGATCCTGGAGCAGATCCCGGAAGACCAGCCGATCATCTTCGGGCCGGACCGTCACCTGGGCGGCTATCTCAACCGCAAGTTCGACCGCGACATGCTGCTGTGGCCGGGCGTGTGCATCGTGCACGAGGCGTTCAGCGAGCGCGAACTGATGAAGCTGAAGGCAGAGCACCCCGATGCGCCCATCGCCGCGCACCCGGAATGCCCGCCGCACATCATCGACCATGCGGACCACGTCGGCTCCACCAGCTCGATCCTGCAATTCGCCAAGACGTTCGAGGGCGACACGCTGATCGTGGCAACGGAGCCGCACATCATCCACCAGATGGAAAAGGCGCTGCCCGAAAAGACCTTCCTCGGCGCGCCGGGTGCGGACGGCAACTGCAACTGCAACATCTGCCCCTACATGGCGCTCAACACGATGGAGAAGCTCTACCTTCGCCTGCGCGACCTGGAGCCGCGCATCGAGATCGAGGAGGAACTTCGCCTGAAGGCCAAGGCCAGCCTCGACAAGATGCTGGAAATGGCCAGCGGCACGATCGGCAAGGGCGACCTGGGGCGAGTGTAGCCGGGTGGGGCACCGCCCTTTGTTTCGCGCGTTACCCCTGTCATGAAAGCCGAAATCCTGTGGGCTTGGCGTAGGCTCAACGCCAATTACTGGTTCTACCCGGCCCTGTTCGCGGTGTCGGCGCTGTTGCTGGCCTTCGTCTCCCTCTGGCTGGATCGCAGTGGCTATGCCGACTGGCTGAACAATTTCGCCTGGAAAATCGCCTGGCTGGATCCCGCCCGGCCCGAAGGCGCCTCCACGATGCTGCAGGTCATCGCGGGCTCGATGATCGCGGTCGCCTCCACCGTGTTTTCCATCACCATCGTCGCGGTCAGCTATGCCAGCGGCACCTACGGCCCGCGCCTGCTGATCAATTTCATGGAGGACAAGGGGAACCAGCTTTCGCTGGCCACCTTCATCGGCACCTTCGTGTTCGCGCTTACCGTGCTGCGCACCGTGCGCGCGGCAGACGAACCGCCCACCAATCCAGTCGACGCGGCAAGCTCGTTCCCCGGCTTCGTCCCGCAACTCTCGTTGCTCCTGGCCTTCATCCTGATGATCGTATCGGTGGCGGTGCTGGTGTTCTTCCTCAACCACGTGCCTTCCAGCATCCGCATCAACAACGTGATCAAGGATATCGGGAAGCGGCTGATGAAAGCGGTGGCCAAGACCTACCCTGACGACGGCGACCGCGATGCACCGGACAATCGGCCGCGCGGCCGCCCGCTGCGGGCGGAGAAGGCAGGCTACATCCAGCTCATCGACTTCGGCGACATGGAAAAGCTGGCGCGCGAATGCGAATGCGAGATCACGCTAATGGTCCGCACCGGGGACTTCGTGCACAAGGGCTTGCCCATCCTCGAAATCGCCAATGGCTCCTGCCACGAGGGGTGCATGGAGGAACTGCGGGAATGTTTCACGCAAGGGTCCAGCCGCACGCCGGAGCAGGATCCGGAATTCCTGATCGACGAGCTGGTGGAAATCGGCCTGCGCGCCTTGTCACCGGGCATCAACGATCCCTTCACCGCCGTTACTGCCCTGCACTGGCTGGGCGCGGCCACGGCGGACCTCGGCAAGCGGCGGCTGGTGAAGGACATTTGCGAGGGGGATGCGGAAGATTGCCCGATCCATCCGGTGGCGGACGATTTCAGACATTTCGTCCAGCGCGGCTTCGGTGCGATCCGCAGCGCGGTGGCGACCAGCCCGATCGCGTCGAAGATCATGCTTGACACATTGCGTAACGCAGCCCTCACCATAGAAGGCGAAAAGCGGCGCGAACTGCTGCTGGGAGAGGCTGCCCAGTTGCGCGAACAGGCGCGGCTCGCACTCGAAGGGCCGGATCGCCGCGAGGTGGAGGACCGTTTCGATGCGGTGATGATGGATTTCAAGCAGGCCTGAACTACACCGGATTGACGCGTGGACGCGGCGGCTTCCTCGGCCCGGCGACCCTTGCCAACACCAGCGCACTGCCTACCAGCACGATGCCCAGCAGGTCGAGCGGAACCAGCACTTCGTCGAACGCCAGCCACCCGATCAGCGCGGCGACCGCAGGCTGGGTGAGCAAGGCAATACCGATCACCAGCGGCGAGAATGCTTTCAGCGAATAGACGAGCAGCCCCTGTCCCAGTAGCTGGCTGGAAAAGGCCAGCACCAGCACCGGCGTCCAGTCGGTTGGCCAGAACGGCTCGCCTGATAACTGCGCGACCATGAACAGCACGGCGACGCTGGCGCTGCTGGAAAGGGCAAGCACGCTCCAGCTTCCGAAGCTTTTGCGCGCGTCCTGCAACAGCAGCAGGTATCCGGCATAGAGCAGGCCTGCGAGCAGGCAGAACAGATCGCCCACGAAGTTCGCAGTCGACAATTCCAGCGATCGACCCAGCAGCACGGCGGACCCGGCGAAGGCCGCGATAATCGCCTGCCACTCGCGCCCGATGGGCAGGCGGCGCAGCACCACGAAGCCCCAGACCATCAGGATCACGCTGCCCGCATTGCCGAACAGCACCGCGTTCGCCAGTCGGGTATCCCCGATGCCGACGTGCCAGCTGGCGATATCAAGGCCGAAGAACGCCCCGCCTGCCAGCACCAGCAGAATGGCCTTGCGCGGGATGCCGCCGAGCTGCTCACCGCTGAAGGCCGCAAGCAGGAAAAGAAACGGCAGCGCCAGAGCCACGCGCCAGAAGCCCGCGCTGACAGGACCGGTATCCGCCAGCCGCACCAGCCAAGGTCCGCAGGCCAGCGCCACATTGCCCAGCAGCAAAGCCGCGAGGGCCAGCACGCGCGCGCGCAGCGACTGTTCGTCACCGGTTTCGGGACCGGTCATGGGAGGAGCCTACTCGGCCTCGTCGGCCGGTTCCGGCTCTTCGCTTTCGGGGGCCTGCGTCTCTTCGGCAGCAGGCTGAGGAGTCGCGGGAACCGCGCCGCCCTCGTCGCGTGCGTCGGACTCTGCCAGCGGCGCCTGCGAGCGGACCTGGTCGAGCGGCAGCATCTCGTCGCTGATCGTGCCTTCCAGCACTTCGCCCGATGCCTCGCGCCCGTCGTTTTCCACGTCGACCGCCGGATCATCCCCGCAGGCCGAGAGGGCAAGCAGCAGCGGCGCGGCAAGGGCCAGTGTGCGGATGGTGGTCATGGCTTACGCGGTCTCCGGTTGCGAAATGGCGCCGAGGAACTGCCCGGCGCGCGCCAGCAATGCCTCATCCCATTCCTCGGGCGCAACAGTCTTTCCAAGCATCTCCATGCTGGTGACGCCGTATTCGGAAATGCCGCAGGGCACGATGCCGGAAAAATGGCTGAGGTCGGGCGACAGGTTTACGGCGAACCCGTGCATGGTCACCCAGCGCCGCACGCGCACGCCGATGGCGCCGATCTTGGCCTCCGCACCGCTGGCATCGTGCGTCCAGATTCCCACCCGTTCGGGCACGGCGAAGGCTTCCACATCGAAATCGGCGAGCGTGGCAATCACCCAGCTCTCCAGCGCGTGTACGAACTGGCGCACGTCCTTCGTGCGCTTCTTCAGGTCGAGCAGCACGTATGTCACCCGCTGGCCGGGGCCGTGATAGGTATAACGCCCGCCGCGCCCCGTATCGACCACATCGAACCGCGGATCGACGAGTTCGGCCACATCTGCGCTGGTTCCGGCGGTGTAGACCGGCGGGTGTTCCAGCATCCACACCAGTTCCTGCCCCTCGCCCGCTGCCAGCGCAGCGTTGCGCGCCTCCTGCTCGGCCAGCGCCTCGCGATAGGGCACCTGGCCAAGCGACCGGCGCCATTCGATTGCAGGATCGGGAAGATTGCTGTTGTCAGTCATGGTTTGGCGATTGCGTGGCGGGTGCGAAGGCGCTTATCAAGTGGGCATTCGCGAAACAGAGGACAATATGGCGACGAAACTGGACCTTGGACGTGCCTGGAACGAGGCGATGGCGCTGCTTTCCGCCAACAAGGACGTGGTGCTGATCGTGGCCGCGGTCTTCTTCTTTCTGCCCAATGTCATCGCCACGCTGGTGCTGCCCTCCCAAGACGCCCTGATGATGCAGATGGAGGCGCTTGGGGACCAGCCCAGCCCCGAGGAGATGATGGCAGTCTTTGGCGACTATTTCAGCCAAAGCTGGTGGATCTACATCGTCTTCGGCCTGGTGCAGGCGGTCGGCGTGATGGGGCTGCTGGCGCTGCTGACCGATAGCTCCCGTCCCACCGTGGGCGAGGCGCTGGGTTTCGGCGTGAAGGCCCTGGTGCCCTACCTGGTGGCGCAGATTCTGTTCGGCCTCATCATGGTGGCGGTGCCATTCCTGCTGATGGCGATCGGCGGCCTCATCGGCATTGGCGTTGCTGCGCTGCTGGCCTTCGTCGGGATGATCCTTGCCGTCTACATCTGGATCAAGTTCTCGCTCATTTCTCCCGTCATCGCGATCGAGAAGGTGATGAACCCGATCAGCGCGCTGGCCCGTTCGTGGCAACTGACCAAAGGCAATTCCTTCCGCCTGCTGGCCTTCTACGCCCTGCTCGTCATCTGCGTGATGGTGCTGTGGCTGGTCGTCAGCATGGTGCTGAGCCTGTTCAGCGTGATGGGAGAGGAGATCGGTCTGTTCGCCATGGCCATCGGCAGCGGGCTGATGAGCATGGCTTTCTCCACCGTCATGCTGCTGGTGCTGGCGGCCATTCACCGCCAGCTGACCGGCACTGATGGCGAGCCGGTGAGCAAGACCTTCGAATAGCAGTCAGAGGATTTCCTCGACCTTCTCCACCGGGCGGCACAGGCGCACGCCTTTCTCCGTTTCCACCAGCGGGCGTTCGATCAGCTTCGGATCGGCTGTCATCGCGTCCAGTATGGTATCCGCATCGGCATCAGGCAGGCCGCGCTCTTTTGCATCGGTGCCGCTGAGCCGCAGCCCCTCGGCGGGGGACATCCCCGCATCGGCATAGAGTCGCGCCAGCTTCTCGCGCGCTGGCGGGTTCTTCAGGTATTCGACCACTTCGACCTCGACTCCCTCGCGCTCCTGCAGGATCGCCAGCGTGGCGCGCGATTTGCTGCATTTCGGGTTGTGCCAGATGGTCGCTTTCATGGGGCTCCTCTCGTTTGCGTTGCCTGGACGCCCTAGCGCGCAAACTTTTTCGGGCCAACGCCACATTTGCTGTTGTCACTGATAATCATTCTCAATAGAGGCCGCTCTTGCAAATCAATCTCAATAGAGTCGTGAGGGAATTCGTTATCCGTACTACCGCCGCCCGCTTCGCCCTGCTTGCCAGTGTCGCCGCTCTCCCCGCCCCTGCCCTGGCCAATGTGGCCGCAGAGGCAGAGGCGCAGCGCGACTATCTGCCCAGCAACATCATCGTGACCGGTGAGCGCGATACCTATGTGAACGAGGACGGCAGCACCGGCACCAAGACGCCGACGCCGATCATCGACGTGCCGCAGGCCGTCACCGTGATCACGGCGGACCAGCTGGAAGACCAGGGCGTTACCACCCTTAACGATGCCCTGCGCTTCGTTCCCGGCGTCAGCCTGGAAACCGGCGAAGGCCACCGCGACGAGGTGTTCATTCGCGGGCAGGAAACCACTGCCGACTTCTACATCGACGGTCTGCGTGACGATGCCGAGTACTACCGCCCGCTGTATAACGTGGAGCGCGTGGAAGTGCTCAAAGGCGCCAACGCGCTGATCTTCGGTCGCGGCGCGGGCGGCGGCGCGATCAACCGCGTTTCCAAGACCGCCGAGTTCGGCATGCCCGAATACAGCGTCGGCGCGCAGGTAGACACTTTCGGCGCCTTCGCCTTCACCGGCGATGCCAACCTTCCTGCCAGCGAGAGCCTCGCCGTGCGCCTGACGGGCACTTACGAGGAATTCGACAATCACCGCGACGTATACGATGGCCGCTTCTTCGGCATTTCGCCCACGGTCACGGCCAACCTCGGCCCCGATACGCGCCTTTACGCCTACTACACTTATGACAACGACGAGCGCGTGGTTGACCGCGGCCTGCCCAGCTTCGACGGCGGCCCGCTGCGTGGCTATGACGAGACTTTCTTCGGCGACCCCGATTACAATTTCAGCGATGTCGAAGTGCACGTGGCACGCACCCGGCTTGAGCATGACTTCAGTGGCGCGTGGAGCCTCAATGCCAGCCTGATGTTCGCCGATTACGCGAAGTTCTACTCCAACATCGTTCCCTCGGGCGTCGGCACCGGCGGCGGCACCACGCCGACGACGGCGACCCTTTCGGGCTACGAAAGCGGCACGGACCGGCAGAACCTCATCGGCCAGGTAAACCTCGTCGGCCAGTTCGACACCGGCTCTCTCGGCCACACCCTGCTGCTCGGCGTCGAGGCCGGCACGCAGGACACCGATGCCGTGCGCAACCGCGCCCTGTTCAACAACGGGGCCGACACCAGCATCACCGTTTCGCTGGACCAGACCGCCCAGGATTTCGCCTTCACGCTGGAGCCGCAGCGCGCCAGCACCAGCGAGCTCACCACCTTGTCGTTCTACGCCCAGGAACAGCTCGATATCGGCATCCTGCAACTGGTGGCAGGCGTGCGCTACGACCGCTTCGACCTCGAGAGCACGGACCTGATCGCCAGTTTCGACGGCGCCCGCGTGGACGAACGCTGGAGCCCCCGGTTCGGCGCGATCCTGAAACCGCAGGACAACCTCTCGATCTACGCCAGCTACGCAGAGAGCTTCCTGCCGCAATCGGGCAACCAGTTCACGGTGCTGAGCCAACAGTCCGAATCGCTGGAGCCGGAAACCTTCGAGAACATCGAGGCAGGCGTGAAGTATGCGCCGCATCCCGAACTGCTACTGACGGCGGCGATCTTCCGCCTCACGCGCTCCAACACCACCGCGCCCGATCCGGCCAACCCCGGGCTGGTAATCCTGGCAGGTGAGAGCGAAGTCGAAGGCTTCGAACTCGGCCTGACGGGCGAGCCTGTCAGCGGCCTTTCCCTGAGCCTCGGCTATGCCTACCTCGATGGCGAGATCACCTCGACCACCACGGGCGCCGCGGCAGGCACGACCCTGCAACAGGTGCCCGAGCACCAGGTTACGGCGTGGGCGCGCTACGACGTGACGGACCGGATCGGCTTCGGCGCAGGTCTTACCCACCTCTCCGAGCAGTTCGCCAGCATGAGCAACGACGTGGTGCTGCCCAGCTACACGCGCGTGGACGCAGCGGTGTTCTTCGAGGCGACCGACACGCTGTCACTGCAGCTGAATGTCGAGAACCTGTTCAACGAGGAATACTACCCCTCCGCCCACGGCGACAACAACATCCAGCCGGGCGCTCCGCTGAACGCCTCCCTGGGGGCAAGGCTGCGGTTCTGATCCGGGCCTAGTCCGTATTCTCTTCCGGCGCGGGAACCTCCCCCCGCATTCCCGGAACGGCACGCGCCGCGTCTGCAGGGTCTATGCCCGGTGCAGGCGCGGCGCTGATCGTTTCGCGCCTGCGTACCACGCGGCCCGCGCGCTGCACGGCACGGACGAGGCGCGGATAGACACCGCAACGGCACAGGTTCGGGATCGCTTCCCTGATCTGCGCCTCGGTCGGGTCCGGGTTGCTGCGCAGCAGGCTGGCCGCCGCAATGGCAATGCCCGGCGTGCAGAACCCGCACTGGATCGCCTGTTCCGCCACCAGCGCCTGCTGCACCGGGTGCGAACGATCTCGCGACAAGCCCTCGATCGTGGTGATGAAGCGGCCCTCGGCCTCGCCGATGGTGACGAGGCAACTGCGCAGCGCTTCCCCGTCCACCAGCACCATGCAGGCGCCGCAGTCCCCTACGCCGCAGCCATATTTGGTGCCCGTCAGGTTGGCCGCATCGCGCAGAGCGTGCAGCAGCGGGGTGTCGGGGTCCATGTCGAAATCGACCGGACGCTCGTTCACCGTCATGGCTGTCATGGGGAGGGTTTACTCGTCAGTTGCGCCAGCTGGGATCAATCGTGTCGATCTTGCGCGTCCAGGCCTGGAAGTCCAGCTTGCCGAAGTCGTCCGTCAACTGTTTGTCGCGGTCGCGCTGGTGCTGTTCGACCACTTCGGGGGGCACGATGATCGGTGCGCCCATGGCCGATGTCTTCACCTGCACCTCGCACGCACGCTGGAGCATGTAGTAAAGCAGGAACATCTCGTAGATCGTGCGTCCCATCACGACGGGGCCGTGGTTCTTCAGCATCAGGATCTGATTGTTCCCGGCGTTGCGCACCAGACGCTCGCCTTCCTCCGAACGGACCGTAATGCCTTCGAAGTCGTGATAGCCGATGGCGCCCTCGAAAAAGCACGAATAGAAATTGCTCGCCTGCAAACCGCCCTCGGTGGAGCAGACGGCCATGGTATCGGGCGTGTGCGTGTGCACGATGGCATGGGCGTGCGGCAGGTTTTTATGGAACACGCTGTGCTGGGTGAAACCGGCCAGGTTCACAGGGTACGGATTGTCGCCCACCTTGTTGCCGTCCTCGTCGATCTTGACGAGGTTGGATGCCGTCACTTCTTCCCACAGCAGGCCGTAGGGGTTGATGAGGAAGTGGTTTTCGGTGCCCGGAACGCGCAGGGTGATGTGGTTGTAGATGCTCTCGCACCAGCCGAGGTGCGCGAAGATACGATAGGCGGCAGCAAGGTCCAGTCGCGCCTGCCATTCTTCGGGGCTGCAATCCATCTGCGGCTTCAACTGCGTGGCCATCGCTTTTCTCCCTTTATTCGTGCGCTCCCATAGCACCGCTAGATTGACTTTGTCACAGGTCTTGGCAAACCCCAAGGCAAGCCGCGCAAAAGCGGCACGGGAGAGGATTGTTACAAAAATGGCCACGCAGCAGGCACATTCGCTGGGCGCAGAGCAGCAAACAGGCAACTGGGTTACAAATTCACCCGCCTATCAGACATTGCTGGTCCTGCTGCTCAGCCTGAATTTCGGGATCGTCTTCTTCGACAGGCAGGCGCTCAACGCGCTGATGCCTTTCGTGCAGCCAGACCTGCAATTGTCGCAGACCGAGATCGGCCTCTTGGCAGGGGGCCTCTCCTTCAGCTGGGCGATCGCGGCGTTCTTCGTGGGGCGCCTGTCGGATAGCCTCGGCAAGCGCAAGATCCTGCTGGTTATCGCCACCATTGCGTTCTCGCTGTGCAGCTTCCTTTCCGGCCTTGCCACCAGCTTCCTGTTCCTGTTCGCAGCCCGCCTGTTGATGGGCGCGGCGGAAGGCGGCGTGATGCCGATCAGCCATGCAATGGTGGCATCGGAAGTGAACCCGGAACGACGTGGTCTGGCGCAGGGCGTGGCGCAGAACCTTGGCTCCAACCTATTGGGCAGCTTTGCAGCACCGGTGGTGCTGGTGGCCTTTGCCACGGCGTTCAGCTGGCGCGAGGCATTCTACCTCGCCGCCCTGCCCGGTCTCGTCTCCGCAGCGATGATCTGGTTCATGCTGCGCGAGCCGGAACCTGCCGCCGAAGTCACCGCGCAAGTGGGCGAGGCTGGCGATCACCATTCCAGCATCGGTTTCCTCGAAGCGCTGAAGGTCCGCAATATGTGGATCTGCGTGGTCGTGGGCGTACTGCTGGTCGCGCACTTCGTCATCACCTGGGCCTTCATGCCCAACTTCCTCGTCCAGACGCGCGGGATGGACGCATTCTCGATGAGCTGGCTGGTCGGCTCATTGGGCATCGCCGCGGCGATCTACAGCTTCGTTGTCGCGGGCATTTCCGACAAGATCGGCCGCAAACCGGTTATGGTGTTCCTGCCCTTCCTCTCGCTGATCGGGCCGCTCGGCGTGATCTACCTCGACCCTGCGGCATTCGCCGGCAGCGGCCTCCTGGGGCTTTCCGGTTATGCCACGGTGCTGATCCCGATCTTCTTCATCGGCTGGATGGTGAACGGTGTCTTCCCGATCTTCATGGCGACGATCCCGTCCGAAAGCTTCAAGCCGATCCACCACGCCACCGTGCTGGGTCTGGCGATGGGCAGTTGCGAGGTACTGGGCGGCGTTCTCGGTCCGCCGCTCGCGGGCGTGCTCAACGACGCGTATGGCCCGGAAACCTTCCTCTATGTCCTCATGGGGCTGGCCGTGGTCAGCGGCTTTGTCGCGATGGGCCTGAAGGAAACCGCACCCGCCGCCCTGCGCCGCCGCGGCGAAGTGGCTCAGCCAGCGTAAGGTAAGCGACAATGTCCGATCCCGTACTTGCCGAACTGATCGCCGGGCTTCGCGCAGGCGGACCGGACCTTGCCGCCGATCCCGCCACCCTGCGCCCCGATTACGAGGCGCTGTTCGCCACCATGCCGGTTGCGGACGACCTCGCCATCGAACAGGTCGATCTCGACGGCGTGTCCGCCCTGCGGGTGGCTACGCCCGGCAGCGATACGGGCAAGGCCATCCTCTACCTGCACGGCGGCGGCTACGTGGTGGGCAGCGCGCAGGGTTATCGCGGCCTTGCGGGAGAGGTTTCCCGCGCCGCCGGAATGCCCGCGATGGTGCTCGACTATCGCCTAGCGCCGGAACACCCCTTCCCTGCCGCTGTGGACGATGCCGTGGCCGCCTACCGTGCGCTGGTGGCGGGCGGGACCAAGCCGGCCAATATCGTTCTTGCCGGTGATTCCGCAGGCGGAGGGCTGGCGCTTGCCGCTCTGCTGAAATTGCGCGACGAAGGCGATGCCCTGCCCGCCGCTGCGTTGCTGATCTCGCCGTGGGCCGATGCCACCTGTACGGCAAGCTCGCTGACCAGCAAGGCGGCCGAAGACCCCTCTTTGACAAAGCACGGTCTCGATGTGTGCGCGCACCGCTATCTCGGCGGCAGCCCTGCCTCCGATCCGCTTGCCTCGCCTGCCAAGGCAGACCTTTCCGGCCTGCCGCCGCTGCTGGTGCAGGTCGGCTCGATAGAGATCCTGCTGGACGATGCGCTGGCGATCGCCGCCAGCGCCGCTGCCGCTGGCACCATGGTGCGGCTGGAGGTCCATCCCGGCCTTCCCCACGTGTTCCACGCCTTTCACTTCATGCTTCCGCAGGCGAAAGCCGCGCTGGACGATGCGGGCGCCTTCCTTGCGGGGCACGCATCGTGAGCGAGGCGCGGACCCTCGACGCGCTGATCGTCGGAGCAGGGTTCGCAGGCCTCTACATGCTGCACAAGCTGCGGCAGGACGGTTTCACCGCGCAGGTGGTGGAGAAAGGCAGCGGCGTTGGCGGCACATGGTTCTGGAACCGCTATCCCGGCGCGCGCTGCGACATTCCCAGCATCGAATACAGCTACAGCTTCGATGCCGAACTGGAGGCCGAATGGCGCTGGAGCGAACGCTACGCCGCCCAGCCGGAAATCCTGCGTTACCTGGAACACGTGGCCGAGCGGTTCGATCTTATGCGCGACATTGCGCTGGAAACGCTCGTCACCTCGGCACGCTGGGACGAGGGAAAAGGCCGCTGGCTGGTCGAAACCGACGGCGGCGATGCCTTCGACGTGCAATTCCTGATCCTCGCGACCGGTGCCCTGTCCGAACCCAAACAGCCCGACATTCCCGGCCTCGAGAACTTCGAGGGGCAGGTGCTGCACTCGGCCATGTGGGACGACGGCGCGGACCTGGCGGGGAAGAACGTCTGCCATTTCGGCACTGGCTCCACCGGCATCCAGGTGGTGGGCGAGGTGGCCAAGGCCGCGAAACAGCTCACCGTCTTCCAGCGGACCCCCAACTTCGCCGTGCCTGCGGGCAACCACCCGCTGCCGGAGGACTATCTCGAAGACCTGCTGCCCCGGTATCCCGAACTACGGGAGAGGGCACGCACATCTCCGCTCGGCTGGTTCCACGGCGCATGGGAAGGCAGCGCCAAGGCCGACGATGCCGAGGCGCGCGAGGAGCGGCTGGAAAAGGCTTGGAAGGCAGGCACCACCGGCCTGTTGCAAGCATACGAAGACCTGTTGTTCGACGAGGAATCGAACAGCTACGCCGCCGATTTCGCCCGGCGCAAGATCGCCGAGCTGGTCGACAACCCGGAAAAAGCGCGAAAGCTGACCCCGCACGGCTACCCGATTGGATCGCGCCGCCTGTGCACCGAGGTCAATTTCTACGAAGCGATGAACCGCGACAACGTGGCGCTGGTGGACGTGCGCGAAGAGCCTGTCGTCACCGTCACCGCCCATTCGGTGAGAACCGACAAGGGCGAGTATCCTGCCGATGTCATCATCCTGGCCACGGGCTTTGACGCCTGCGTGGGCGCGATCAAGGCGATCGACATTCGCGGCCGCGATGGACGCTCCATCCGCGATGAATGGGACAACGGCCCGCGCGCCTACCTCGGCCTTGCTGTCGAGGGCTTTCCCAACATGTTCACCATCACCGGCCCCGGCAGCCCGTCGGTCCTGTCAAACGTGGTCGTCTCCATCGAACAGCACGTGGAATGGGTGGCGCGCTGCATGGTCGACATGCGCGATGCCGGACAGCCGGTGATCGAGGCCACGACCGAGGCCGAAACCGCATGGATGGAGCACGCACACGAAGTCGCTCATTCCACCCTCTTCCCCCGCGCCAACAGCTGGTATCAGGGCCAAACGAAGGACGGGCGGCAGGTGTTCATGCCCTACGTCGGCGGCGTGGGTGCCTACCGTGCAAAGTGCGAGGAGATCGCCGCCAATGGTTACGAAGGTTTCGTACTGCGCGGAACTGACGAAATGCAGCAGAAAGACGCGGTCGCTTAATAACGTCCGTTAGGATAAGATACGAACAACGCGAGTCCCGACAAAGCGGGACCGGACAATCGAAGGAGAGTACCAATGGCCACCCAAATGAAAGCACCGCCTTCCACCAAGGGCGAAATCGTCGATGTAGGCTACGCCTACAAGCACCTTGTCGACCGGGTCAGCCCCGGCGGCCGTTACATCGACGCGGAAACCGATGTCGACAGCCCCTGGGTTCCCTTCGGCGATAGTGCTGCGATCAAGCACCTTGCCTTCGATGTACGGCAGGGCATTTTCTCCAACATCCTCTGGATGAAAGGCCCGGGCGTCATCGGCACGCACCTGCATCGCGGCACGATCGTGATGGTCTGCCTGGAGGGCACGGTGCGATATCTCGAGTACGACTGGGTGGCGACGAAGGGCGGACTGATTCTGGAAGTTCCGGGCGAATCGCACACGCTCGTCACCGAACACCCCGACGGCTGCAAGCTGTTCGGCTGGATGCAGGGTCCGATCGAGTTCTACGACGACAACGCCAATCTTATCGAGACGGCGGACGTGTGGTGGATGATGAACCACTACGAAGAGTACTGCCGAGAGCAGGGCATTCCCATCAACGAAAAGCTCTACGTCTGATTGAATGCGCCGCCTTCGCCGGGCGGCGCACAATTCCCCGCACGAGGATTGATATGGCAACCCAGGAAAAACCCAAACTCGGCGCGAAGACCGCTGCCGAAGCCGGCGCATTCAAGATCGTCAATGTGCCCGAAACCTACAAGCACGTGATCGACACCTATGTGCGCGATGGCACCTATGTCTCCACCGACGAGGCGGAAAGCCCGTGGGTGCCTTTCGGCGACAATGCCGCCATCCGGCACCTGGCATTCGACATCCGCAACAACGTCTACGCCAACGTGCTGTGGATCAAGGAAAAGGGCGTGATCGGCACGCACAAGCACCGCGGCATGGTGTGGGCGATCGGGCTGGAAGGCAGCTTTCGCTACCTCGAATACGACTGGGTCTGCCGTCCGGGCGATTTCATCACCGAATTCCCCGGCCACGCACACACCCTCGTTACCGACGAGCCCGACGGCATGAAGGCGTTTTTCTGGATGCAGGGCGCCAACGAGTTCTACGACGAGAACGGCGAACACGTGGAGACGCTGGACGTGTGGTGGTTCATCAACCACTACGAAAGCTACTGCAAGGAACAGGGCATACCGATCAACCGTCAGTTGTATCTGTAATCAGGACAATTTCCCCGGATCGTCGGTTCGGGGCTGACGAGAGAGGAATACCATGTCTGATACCCCCGGAACGCTCGACCAGTTCGACATCAAGGGCCGTTCGGCGCTCGTGACGGGCGCTGCCAGCGGCATCGGCCTCGCCTATGCCGAAGCCATGGCCGAGGCGGGCGCAAAGGTGACGATCACCGATATCGATGCCGAGGGTGCCGCGCGCGAGGCGGACCGGCTATCGCACGAGGGATACGAGGTGCGCTGGGACACCGTCGACGTGTCCGACCTCGAACAGGTGGCCCGCGCTTTCGACCATCACGTGAAAGCCTACGGCGGCTGCGACATTGCCTTTGCCAATGCCGGCCTCGACGTGGGCGACGGGTTCTGGAGCCCGGAGGACAAGCGCCATCCCGATGGCCAGATCGACGTCTATTCCAAGGACAAGTGGGACAAGTCCATCGCCATCAACCTGACGGGCGTGTTCCACACCGTGCGCGAGGCCGCGCGGGTGATGAAGGCGAACGAGGCCAACGGCTATCGCCGGGGCGGTTCCATCGTCATCACGTCTTCCAACGCGGCGGAAGTGAACGAGGCCATCGTCGGCGTGCCCTACATGGCGGCAAAGGCCGGCGTGAAGCATTTCATGCGTCACTCCGCCTACGAACTCGCCGCATTCGGCATCCGCGTGAACGCCATCGCGCCCGGCCCCTTCGTCACCAACATCGGCGATGGCTGGGTGAAGAAGAACCCCAAGGCAAAAGAGGCCTGGGACAAGCTGGTGCCCGTGGGCCGCATGGCAGAAACCTACCAGATCAAGCCGCTCGCCCTGCTGCTGGCGAGCGACGCGGGCAGCTACATGACGGGCGCCCACGTGATGATCGATGGAGGCATGCAGCTTGGCCCGATCAAGCCATTGAACGACTAGCCGGCGCTCGTTACGAGTGCATTTGACAATGTGTAAATTTCTGGAGAAACGATGACCACCTCCGCACGCGCCGCCATCTGCCGTGGCAATTCCGAACCCTTCAAGATCGAGGACGTGGAACTGGACAATCTGCGCCCTGACGAACTGCGCATTCGCGTGGTCGCTTGCGGTGTGTGCCATACCGACATGGCCGTGCGGGACGAGCAGCTCCCCGTCCCCCATCCCGTCGTGCTGGGCCACGAGGGCGCCGGCATCGTGGAAGAGGTGGGCAGCGCGGTTACGGTCGCCAAGCCGGGCGACCGCGTGGTGATGAGCTTCAATTCCTGCGGCGAATGCCCCAGCTGCTCCATCGACGCGCCGACCTATTGCTACAATTTCTTTCCGCACAACTGGAGCGGCAAGCGCGCCGATGGCTCGCCCGTGATGTTCAAGGACGGCGAGCCGATGAACGCGAATTTCTTCGGCCAGTCCAGCTTCGCCACCCATGCCATCGCGCACGAGGCGAACACGGTGAAGATCGCCGAAAGTGCCGCCGATATCCCGCTGGAGCGCATCGCCCCCATCGGTTGCGGCCTGATGACCGGCGCGGGTGCGGTGCTGCGCTCGATGAAAGTGCGCAAGGGCATGCCGATCGCCGTCTTCGGTGCGGGCACGGTAGGCATGGCAGCGATCATGGCGGCCAAGATCGCAGGTGCGAACCCCATCATCGCCGTCGACGTGAACGACAAGCGGCTGGAACTGGCGAAGGAACTGGGCGCGACCCACGCCTTCAACGGCAAGGACGGCGCGATGGACAAGATCCGCGAGCTGGTGCCGCAGGGCCTTGGCTACGCCTTCGACACGACCGGCATCAACACGCTGATCCAGGAGGCATGGGGCCTGCTGGCCCCGATGGGCATCTGCGGTATCGTCGGCGCGTCCGACCCGTCCGACAACCTCACCTTCAACGAAGCCGAGTTCATGGGCGGCGGCCGCCGCGTGATGGGCATCCTCGGCGGTGACAGCGATGTCGGCCCGTTCCTCAACGAACTGCTGGACTACCACGTGAAAGGCCAGTTCCCGTTCGAGAAGCTGATCGGCTATTTCGATTTCGACCAGATCAACGAGGCGATCCACGCCAGCGAGGACGGCAGCGTGGTGAAGCCTGTGCTGCGCATCTCGGCGGAGTAACCGAAGGAAAGGCAGCAAAAAGGGGAGGGAAGAAATGCTGAAATAAATGGTTGCCGGCCTGGCGCTGGCCTTTGCTTCCCCCGCCCTTGCGGACGATCACGACGAGCCGCCGCTGCGGGTGGAAGTCCTGCGCACCAGTGCGGGCTCGCTGCACGTCAATTCCGCGCTCATCATGGGGGAGCGGGACGCCGTACTGGTCGACCCGCCCTTCACTCTCGCCGACGCGCACCGCGTGGCGGCGATGGTGCTGGATAGCGGCAAGAACCTCACGCACATTTTCGTTACCCACGACCATCCCGATCACTTCTTCGCGATGGAGGTGCTGGAGGAAGCCTTCCCTGAAGCAGAGATCGTCGCACACGAGACGGTGGTGGCCGATATCTGGCGCTCCCTGCCGTTCAAGGTGGAACGCTGGAGCCCTATGCTGGCCGAGAACGGCCCCGCCTATCCCAGTGCGCCCCACGCGCTGTCGAGTGACACGATAATGCTGGAGGGCCACGAACTGCGCGTGCTCGGCCCGATGCAGGGCGACCATCGCAATTCCACCGCTTTGTGGGTGCCGGAAATCCGCGCCCTGCTGCCGGGAGACCTCGTCTTCAACGAAGTTCACCTGTGGCTGGGCGAGCATGACCAAGAGGCCGTTGCCGCCTGGCGCGCAAGCATGGACGCGCTGGAAGAATTGCAGCCCGAGATCGTCGTTGCCGGTCACGCGAGGCCCGGCCTGCCAGACGACATCAGCGGGATTGCGTTCACCTACCGCTATCTCGACGCGTGGCCGGGGCTGGTTGCCGATGCCGCCGATTCCGACGACCTGCAGGCGAAGGTGCGCGCGGCCTTCCCCACCACGATTGACGTGCTGGATGATTTCATCCTCGTCAATTCCACCGAAGTCGCCATGGGCGAACAACCGATCTGGACCGAATAGACACGATGAAAGCCGTTACCTTCCAGGAACTGCACCAGCCGCTCGCCTTCGAGGACGTGCCCGATCCCACGCCCGGCGAAGGCGAACTGGTGGTCGAGGTGGGCCGCTGCGGCATCTGCGGCAGTGATCTGCACATGACCGAGGACGCCGCTTACGGCTGCAAGCACGGCGATATCCTCGGCCACGAATTCGCGGGCGAAGTGGTTGCGCTGGGCAAGGATACAAAGGGCCACAAGGTCGGCGACCTCGTTTCCGTGATCCCGCTGATGAGCTGTGGCGAATGCGAACATTGCCGCAAGGGCACCGTGCAATGGTGCGAGAAATTCGGCCTGCAGGGCGGCGGCTACGCGCAATACGCCGTCACCCGCCCCAACCAGTGCGTGCCTTTGCCGAGCGACCTAACGCTGGCCGACGGCGCGATCATCGAGCCGCTGGCCGTGGCGCTGCACGGTATCAACCTCTCGGGAATGAAAACGGGCGACAGGGTGCTGGTTCTGGGCGCCGGTCCCATCGGCCTTGCCGTCGCCTTCTGGGCGAAGCGCTTCGGTGCAGGAAAAGTGGCGGTGCAGGACATTGCCACTTTCCAGCAGGGCCGCGCGCTTGAAATGGGCGCGGACGTCTTCGTGGTCGATCCCGAAAGCCCCGTCGAAAGCGCGAAGCAGGGTCTGGGCGGAGAGGCCGATATCGTTTTCGAATGTGTCGGCATCCCCGGCCTGATCGACCAGTCGGTGCAGCAGGTCCGCCCCGACGGCACCATCGTGCTGCTGGGGCTGTGCACGAAGCCCGACACGCTCAACACTTTCGTGATGCTGTCGAAGCAGGTGAAGCTGGTGACGAGCGCATTCTTCACCGTGCCGGAATACGAAGCCGCGCTTGCCGCGCTCGATGCGGGCGCCCTCGCCCCGCGCCTGCTGGTGACGGACACCATCAGCCTGTCGGAAACCCCGGACGTTTTCGAGAGCCTGAAGAAGCGCACCGATCAGTGCAAGGTGTTGATCGCGCCCTGAGGGGGGCTTAGGGCCATGTTGCCGCTGGACGGCTGACTACCACTTAGGGGCCCATGGCGAGCGAAGCAGAAAACCTCGACGCACCGGAAAATCCGCGCGCGAAGCTGGTGCGCGGCTCCATTGCCGGTCATCTCGTCAAGCAAACCACGCCTGCCATCGTCGGCGTCGCCGCGATCATGTCCGTCGGCGTGATCGATGCCTATTTCATCGGCCAGCTCGGGGCGAACGAGCTGGCGGCGATCAGCTTCATTTTCCCGGTCATCACCGCGCTCCAGAGCCTCGGCGTAGGCGTGATGGTGGGGATCAATTCCGTGGTCAGCCGCGCGCTGGGTGAAGGCGATGACGAGCGGGCCTTGGCCCGCGCGAACCTCGGCCTGATGCTGGGCTTGGCCGCCGGGATTACGCTTGGCCTCCTGCTGTTCGTGCTGCGCCAGCCGCTGTTCCAGCTGATGCAGGCGGACGCCGAAATACTGCCGCTGATCGATCAGTACCTGAAGCCCTACGCCTTCGGTTTCGTCCTGATGATGACCATGATGGGCGCGAACGGCGTGCTGCGCGGGCAAGGCGCGGCCAAGAGCAACACGGCCGTGCTTGTGATCTACTCCATCGCCAACTGGATACTCGACCCGATCCTGATCACCGGTGCCTTCGGGATCGAGGGCTTCGGCGTTGCGGGCGCGGCCTATGCCACCATCGGGGGCTGGATCGTCGGCATCGTCGCGGCTTTCTGGCTGCTGGAACGGCACGACCTGCCATTCCGCCCATCGGCTGTGAAGAACTGCCGCATCGGTGTGCAGCTCAAGGCGCTCACCCGCGTCGCCGGGCCTGCGGCCTTCACCAATTCGATCAACCCGGCAGGGCTTGCAATCCTCACCTCTCTGCTGGCGGCGGAGGGCACGGCTGCCGTCGCAGGGTTCGGGGCGGGTGGCCGCCTGCAAAGTTTCGCCGTGGTGCCGTTGCTGGCGCTGTCCGGTTCCATCGGCGCAATCGTCGGCCAGAACTGGGGCGCGCGCCAGTACGGCAGGGCACGCCGCGCGCTGGTGCAGGCAGGGCTGTTCTGCATGGGTTACGGGCTGGCCGCAGCGCTCGTTCTCTACACGTCGAGGGAGTGGTTCGCCGAACTCTTCAGCGACGAGGCGCAAACGCTAGAAGCGACGAGCGCCTATCTCGCGATCTCTGTCTGGGGGTATGCCGGATACGGCGTGCTGATCGTGGTCAACGGTGCGCTCAACGCGATAGACAGGGCCAGCAACGCGCTAGCCCTCTCGATCAGCCGTGTGATGCTGGTGATGGTGCCGTTCGCCTGGCTGCTGCGCGGCGCGCTCGGCACCGAGGCCGTCTATCTGGCGGAACTGGCGGCGAACCTGCTGGGCGGCCTTGCCGCCGCAGCGATCGCGTGGTGGGTGTTGTGGAAGCGCCCCGGCGAAAAAGCCGCCGGGGACGCTTGAAGCAGAGCCTTTAGTCCAGCGGGCGGCTGGATCCGAAGAACAGCGCCTGGCTGATCGCCGCGCGCACCGTGTCTTCCTGGAAAGGCTTGGTGATGAGGTAGGTCGGCTCCGGACGGTCGCCCGTGAGCAGGCGTTCCGGGTAGGCGGTGATGAAGATCACCGGCACCGACTGGATGGCGAGAATATCGTCCACCGCATCGAGGCCCGAGGAACCGTCGGCCAGCTGGATGTCGGCAAGCACGAGGCCCGGCGTCTTGTCGGCCACCACGTCCTGCGCCTGCGTGCGGGTTGCCGCCGTGCCGCAGATCTCGTGGCCGAGCGACTTTACCAGGTCTTCCAGCTGCATGGAGATCAGCGGCTCGTCCTCGATGATGAGAACGCTCGTCGCGCTCTCGCGCTCGATCTCGGCGATAGCCTCGCGAACCAGTTCCTCGACGTCGTCCGCGCTCATGTCCATGATCTCGGCCGCCTCCTCGGTCGAGAAATCCTCGACCGTGGTGAGCAGCAGCGCCTGGCGGTTGACCGGCGTGATCCGCTTCAGCTGGTCCTGCGCGGCGATTTCGTGGGTGCTGCCCACGGATTCGGCGCTTTCCACTTCCATGTAGGCGCTGGACCAGACCTTGTTGAATGTCTTGTAAAGAGGAACGCGTCCGCCACGCAGGCTGTCGGCAACGCTTTCGTCCGCGAGGGCAGCCTCCAGCGTGGCCTGGACAAACGCATCGCCGGTCGACTGCGAGCCCGTGAGAGCGCGCGCGTAGCGGCGGAGAAACGGCAGGTGTGCAGCAACTTCGGCACCAATACTCATAGAAACCCTTCCCGATTGTAGGTGTCACGTGAACGCGCTCGATGCGCTTGGGTTCCAAGTGGCACCTTCAACGCGATATTCCACCCGTGAATGACCCGCGCTCAATGACAGTCGGAATTCGTTTTTCAAACCCGCTCAAACATTTTTTCGATTTTTTTTGGAGGCGCGGGGAACCGCTTTTCGCGGCGGTCATTTAGTCCATGTCACCGCCGAGACCCCCCTCCCGTCCAAGCGGCTGGTGATACGATCCCAAGAGGCCTCCGATCACAGATCGGGGGCCTTTTTTTCGTCATTCTCACGAAAGACAAGACAATAGCTCACGCGCTGCGCCTGCCTATGGCGCGCAGTGGGCTGACTCGGCGTTGTCGGAGTGCCGCTCAGCGCAGCAGGCGGGAGAACAGGCCGCGCTTGCGCCCGGCCGCCATCACCTCGACCAACTGGTCGGGATCGTACGGCTTCTCGAATACCGGGCCCATCTGGGCGATTTCCTTGGGAATGTCGCCGGGCGAGCCGGTGGAAAAGGCAATCCAGGGCCGCTTTGGGCCAAGCAGGTCGACCAGTTCTGCAAGCGCCCAGCCATCGTCGCGGTCGGCCAGGTGCACGTCCAGCACGATGGCATCGAGCTTCCCGCCGTCTTCCAGCTGCTCCATCGTCGATTGCATGGTGTGGCAGATGATCACTTCCTCGGCTCCGCCACGCAGCAGCGCATCCTCCAGCGACATCGCGAGGATGGCATCGTCTTCCACCAGCAGCACGCGACCAAGCTTTGGTAGCTTGCGCGGCTTGCCGGAACGGGTGCTGGATACGGCAGTCTTGCTCATTGGCCTCCGAGGGGGTGCTGGCGATCCGGATTTCGGATGCGACCTTGTCGAGGCAACGCCGCGTCACCTCGCCAAGTTCCCCGTCAGCAAACAGACGGGATCAAAGGTCCTTGTGGTAGAGCCGGTATTCGCGATTGACCTTCGCCCCGATGGCATCGGCAATGGCGACCATCCCCTGGTTGTCCTCCAGGATCCAGCCGACCTCTGCCCTCTCGGCATCGAACCGGCCCACCGAATAGCGGCGGATGTACTCGATCATCATGAAAGCCAGCTGGCTGGCCATTCGGCTGTTCTGATATTTCGGGATCACGCCCATCAGCGGCACGCGCCAGTTCAGAGAGTCGGGATTGCGCAGCCACCACAGCAGCTTGAGCCAGTTGAACGGGAAGAGCTTGCCGCCGTAGTCCTTGAGCTTCAGGTTGATATCGGGCCACGACAGCATGAAAGCGGCGGGCTCCCCGTCGACGAAAGCGATCATGTTCGCGCCCTGCTTCGTCAGCGGTTTCAGCTTGTTGGAGGCATAGACCTTCTCCGCCTCGGTAAAGGGGACGTAGCCCCAGTTGGTGGACCAGGCGGAATTGAGGATATCCATGCAGATCGCGGCATCATCCTCGAAATTCTTGGTATCGACCATGCGCACATGGATGCGGCTGGATTTTTCGCCCGATGCCACGATCCGGTCGATCAGCGGCGGGAAGCCGTCCTCGATCCTCAGATCGTAGGTCAGCAGCCGCTTCGCCGTCTCGTAACCCTGGGCCTCGACCCAGCCCTGGTACGCCGCGTTGTGATGACCCATCATGATCATCGGCGGATGATCGTGTCCCTTCGTGAGGAGGCCCGGTTCGTCCCAGACAGAAAGGCTCATCGGCGCCAGCACCCGTGTCATGCCCTGCTCGCGCAGCCACTCTTCCGCGCGGGCGATCAGCGCGGCCATCACGGCTTCGTCGGCGGCCTCCATCAGGCCCCAGTTGCCCGTTCCCGGGCCGCTGCCCTGCTCGGGCGGCTGCGCCAGCGCAAGTTCGTCGTAATGCGCGGAAATGCGGCCAACCACCTCCCCTCCGCGCCGAGCCAGGAACAGCTGTACCTTGGCGTGTTCGAAAAACGGGTTCTTCTTCGGATCGAGCAATTCGCGCACTTCCATGCGCAGCGGCGGAACCCAGTTGGGATCACCCTTGTTCAGCTCAAAAGCAATTTCGATGAATGCATCGAGGTCGCCCTTGCCGGAAACCGGGGCAATATCTATCTTCTGGCTCACACACTTGGCCTTTCGTTCATATCGCGTTCGCTCTTGATATGCATTAAGGCCCTGTCAAGTAATCTGGCTCAAGAGACCTTGGCCACCTGCGTCGGAGCATAGACCCCGGCCATCGCCCTTATCGACAATTTGCAGTATAGAGCCGCCCCATGGAAGCGACGAGCAACATTCCCGAGCAAGACAGCGCCGCTGCCCCCGTGCAGCGCAGGCGCGTGCACGCCCAGATCCCCGACGACAAGGCGATGCTGCGCGCCGCTGCCGAACTTACGCGCGACATCAACACGGCTCGCCCGGAAATCTACTGGCCGGACATGATCGTCTCCGCCCTGGTTGGCTACGCCACCATGGCCGGTGCCATCCTGGTGGAAAGCACCTGGCTCGCCGTCGCGCTGGGAATCGTATCGGTCTTCGCGCTCTACCGGGCGCTGCTGTTCATTCACGAGATCAGCCACCTGCACCGCGACGCCCTGCCGGGCTTTCGCACCGGGTGGAACCTGCTGGTAGGCATTCCGCTGCTCACGCCCAGCCTGATGTACGAGAACGTGCACACGCTGCACCACGCGCGCACCAAGTACGGCACGATCGAGGACCCGGAATACATGCCGCTGGCGCTGATGAAGCCGTGGAGCCTGCCGCTGTTCGTGCTGGTCGCCGCGCTCGCGCCCATCGCGCTGATCGTGCGCTGGGGCATCATCGCGCCCATCGGCCTGATCGTGCCGCCCCTGCGCCGCTTTGCGTGGGAACGACTTTCTGCGCTTTCGATCAATCCCTCGTTCCGTCGCCGCCCGGCAGAAGACAAGGAACGCGGCTGGTTCCTGTTCCAGCAGGTCGGCGCAAGCCTGTGGGCGATGTTCCTGATCTCCACGCCATTCTGGCTGGGCTGGCGCCCGCTGCTGATCGCTGCGGCCATCACTGCCGCCGTCGCTGTGTTCAATCAGCTTCGCACGCTGGTGGCGCACCTGTGGGAGAACGACGGCGAGGCGATGACCGTGACCGCGCAGTATCTCGACAGCGTCAACGTGCCCAGCTTTATCGCAGGCATCTGGGCGCCGGTAGGCCTGCGCTATCACGCGCTGCACCACCTCGTACCGTCCATGCCCTACCACTCGCTGCACGAGGCGCATAAGCGCATCTCGGCTAAGCTGGGCGATACTTCCACCTTTGCCGAGGCGAGCCATCCGGGGATGATCCCGCTTGTCGGACGCATCGCGCGCAGCACGATGGGTCGGCGCGAAGGCTAGACCCTAGTCCAGTTCGCAAATCATCGCGCACCGCCGCTCGGGTGGAAGGCCCGCTTCTGCTGCGGCCTCCAGCCCGGCAGCGAGGCGCGGATGATCGTCCAGTACATCAACCACCGTGAAGCCATGCCGAGCATAGAACGGCGCATGAAAGGCGATATCGCGGAAGGTGTGCAGCGTGATGGCCCGGAAGCCTGCGTTACGCGCGTCGATCTGCAAGGCGCGCAATAGGGTGGCACCTATCCCGCGCCGCTGGAATGCGCGGGCGACGCTCAGTTCGTGAAGGTGCAATTCGCGTCCGGCAGGCCGCGCGGCGGCGAAACCCACGACGTTGCCTTCGCTGGTGACGGACAGGCTCTGGCGCTGGGCAATAATGGCGCGATACTCCTGCGCCGAGCGCGGAGCGGGCATGGTGATATCCTCCAGCAACGGCTCTGTGAGGAACAGGCGCGCGGCGTCTTCCTCGACTTCCGTAAATTGTTCGGCATCTTCGGGGCGCGCAAGGCGCAGGGACCAGTCGGCAGCGGTCATTCCTCGGTGCGGACCAGGACAGTCTCACCCACCAGCAGGAACAGAAAGAACGGCGCCCATGCCGCCAAGAGCGGCGGGTAGCCGCCAAAACTGCCCATCGCGAGTGCCGCGTTGTCGACCACGAAGTAGGCAAAGCCCAGCGCCATGCCGATCACTGCGCGGGCGAACAGCTTGCCGGAACGCGCCAGGCCGAAACCGGCTACCGCGCCCAGCAGCGGCATGAGGACGGCAGAAAGCGGTCCGGAAATCTTGTGCCACCACTTGGCTTCCAGTTCGCCCGTCCGGCGACCGGCGCCCTGCAACGCCTCGATACTTTCGGAAAGGCTGGCAAGCGGCTGTGCATCCGGATCGACGCGGCGCAGTTCGACCTGCGCGATCTCCACGCCGGGCGCGACGGTGATGCTGTCGATCGCCTGCGTCTGCGCGCTCGCCACGGTGAATGCGGAAGCATCCTCCAGCAACCAACCGGGAGACGCGAACGTGGCGCGATCGGCCGTGATCTGACGGGTGATCATGCCGCCATCGTCCCGCTCGTAGAACGTGACATCGGTCATCACCGTGTCGGCACCCCGGCCCGAAAGCGTGCTGCCCATCAACACGTCGTTGCCATCGTTGAAATAGACGTTGCTGCGCGCTTCCCGGTCCTCGGGGATGGCGGCGTATTCCACGTCTTCCCACACTTTCAGCGTAGCCGTAGCGCGGGTGACGATGCGTTCGTTGAAGGCGAAGGAAATGACCGCCACTACCATGCCGATCAGCAGCAGCGGCGCGAGGATCTGGTGCGCCGAGAGACCGGCGGCCTTCATCGAGATCACTTCGGAATTCTGGTTCAGCCCGGCCAGCGTGATGATCGTGGCCAATAGCACCGAGTAGGGCAGGAACCGCGCGACGAGCTGCGGTGCGCGCAAGCTGGCGTAGAGCCATACTTCGGCATCCCCGTTCCCCGGCACGGCGAGGATGTCCCCCGTCTTGCCCAGCATGTCGAGTGCCAGCAGCACCAGCACCAGCATGGCGAGCACCGCCACGATGCGCACGGCGAACATCTTCGCCAGGTAGATCGTCAGTGTGCGCGAGGGGAAGAAATCAAGCAGCACCTGACGCAGCCTCCTGCCGTTGCATGTCCCCGTCCTGCTGGCCGTGCAGGTCCTCTTCGGGCACCAGTCCCCGCAACTTGTCGCGCCCGATTAGCTTCTTGAGGCGGCGGGCGATCTTGGAATAGAAGCTCTCGAGGAACCCGATGGCCTGACCACCGGGAACGAAGGCGACCTGGTAATACATCCAGCTGATGAGCACGAAGAGCACGGCGAAGGGCCCCCACAAGGCAAGGAAGGGGTCGATCCGGCCGATTTCCGCCACCTCGGATCCGTACTGGTTGATCTTGTGATAGGCGACCACGATCACGATGGAAAGGAACACGCCCAGTGCCGATGTGCTGCGCTTGGGCGGCACGGCCAACGCCACGGCGAGGAACGGCAGCATCAGCATCATCACGACTTCGACCATCCGGTAGTTGAAGTTCGCCTGGCTGCCGACGCGTTCCTCTGCCGTGCTGTCAGGGCTCCAGCCGATTTCCAGCAGTTCGGGCAGGACATACTCGCGCTCGTCCTCTCCGCGGGCGCGGAATTCCTCTATGGCGGGCAGGTCTATCGGCAGGTCGTGCCGGCTGAAGCTGAGGACGCGCGGACTACCCTCAGCCACGTCGTGCACGATCACCCCGTCCACCAGCCGCAGGATGATGGTGTTGCGATCTTCCCGATTGGCAAGGAAGCGCCCCTCGCGCGCGGAGATGGAAAGCACCTGTCCGGCATCGTCCGCCACGCGAGCGAAGATGCCCATCAGCTGGCGTCCTTCGTCCTCGCTTTCCTCGATCCGCAGGGCCATGCGGTCCTCGATCGTGTTGAACTCGCCCACCTTGATCGATGCGCCCAGCGCGCCGGAGCGAAGCTCGAACTCCATTTCCTCGTAAGCAAAGCGCGCCTGCGGCTGGATGAAGCCGACGATGGCGAAATTCAGCGCGACGAGGGCGAAGGTGATGAGGAACGGGACGCGCAGCAGCCGGGTGTAGGACCAGCCCACCGCGCGCATCACGTCCAGCTCGCTGGAAATGGCCAGCTTGCGGAAGGCGAACAGGATACCAAGCAACAGTCCCAACGGAATGGCGAGCCCGGCATATTCCGGCACGAGGTTAAGCAGCATCTCGAATACGATGCTGATCGGTCCGCCTTCCACGCTGACAAAATCGAACAGGCGCAGCATCTTTTCCAGCAACAGCAGGCTGGCCGCCAGCACGAATACGCCGATCATCGGCACGATGACGAGCCGGAAGATGTAGCGGTCTGTAGCGGTGATAAAGCGGGACACGTGCCAGTTTGACGCTGCGAAAGGATTAGGGTTTCCGCGCCTTAGCGAGAAAACCTGCCGGGGTCATGTGTTGAATTGTACAGGCTTTGGCCGGGGGCGAGCGGTTGCTCAGGCCTTTTCCAGCGTGCATTGCAACGGGTGCTGGTTCTCGCGCGCGAAATCCATCACCTGGTTCACCTTGGTTTCCGCCACCTCGTAGGGAAAGATGCCGCAAACGCCCACACCTCGCTGGTGGACGTGCAGCATGACGCGGGTCGCCTGCTCCAGGTCCATGCGGAAAAAGCGCTTCAGAACCATCACGACGAACTCCATCGGGGTATAGTCGTCGTTCAGCATCAGCACCTTGTACTGGCTGGGCTTTTTCGGCTTTGCGCGAGTCTTGGTGGCAACGCCGACCTGGCCCTCGCCGTCGCCAACGCCGCCTTCGTCGCCATCCTCGTCGGCGGCGACAACGGCCCAGCCATGGGCGCTCGGAAGGGGATCGGTGCGGGTCATTTCCTGCGCGAATATCGTATCGAATGTGCTGGCTGCAAGTCCGGCGTTAGAATTTCGCGGCATTGCCGGGTCTTCGGCCCCAGACAGCATTCGGGCCGGACAGCGTCGCTGCCCGGCCCGTCAACTGATCGCCGTGGGAGAGGAGAGGTTTCGGCGATCGGTAACCTGTGAGAGCCGTCAGGCGACCTTCGACATCTTTTCGGCGGCCACGTTCATGCGCGCCGACAGCGGAGCGGCGACGTCGTTGGCCATCTTCATGGTCGCGTCGGTCGTCTTGGACGACATGGCGACCATCGCGTCGAAGTTACGGCGCATGATCTTGCCCTGCAGCTGGAACAGCTCGGTCGGGCTCTTGATGCTGGCCATGTCCTTGATATCGGCAGTGGCGGTTTCGTAAGCCAGCTTGGCTTCGTCGGCCATGGTCTGGCCCATGCCCTGCAGCGATTCGGTGAAGACCTTGCCGGTCTCGACCATCGCTTCGACGTTGCCCTTGGCGAAATCGGTCATCTCGCCCATGGCTTCGGCGCTCTTGTCATAGGCGGCCTGGGTGCGGGCCTGCATTTCGTTGACCGCTTCGGTCATCGTTTCGGTGATCTGCTTGCTGTAATCGAAGTTCGGGGTTGCCATGATTTTTTCCTTGAGCTGGGTAACTGTGGGTTCGGACTTGGCGCTCGCAGCGGCCTTAGTCCGGGCCTTGGGAGCGGGGGTCTTCTTCGCCACCGGCTTCTTTACCGGAGCGGCTTTCTTGGGCGCCGCCTTCTTGGCGGCGCGCTTCTTCGGTGCTGCCTTCTTGGCAGCAACCGGAGCCTTCTTGGCGGGGGCAGCCGTCTTCCCCTCGACCGCTGCCGGCTTGGCAGCGGCGGCGGGCGCCTTTTCGGCTGTGTCTTCGGTCGTGGACGCTGACTCGGCCATAAATCCTCGCTTGTGTCTCATCACATTCGTTCGAGATCACGGACTACCGCGACCTCTTGTTGCAATGCACAAATAGCCCTTCGCAAGCGCGAAGTCAAGGAAATATGTTGCAGTGCACAACGGCGCAGAATCGGGCGCCTCCGGGTGCCCGATCCGACCTAGCGCATCTTGACGTAGCGCCCCGGTGCGTCCTCGATTGCGGGATTGGCCTTGCTGCCCGGCTTGCGCCGGCCCGTTGCCTTCACCCGGGTGTCGTTCAGAGAAGCAAGCCACTGCGCCCAGTCCGGCCACCAGCTACCGGGATGCTCGGTCGCGCCTCCGATGAATTCTTCGAGCGAGGAAAACTCGCCGTCGTTGGTCCAGTACTGGTACTTGTTCGCAGCGGGCGGATTGACGACACCCGCGATGTGACCGCTGCCCGCCAGCACGAAGCGGTTGGGGCCGGAAAAATGCTTCAGCGCCTCGAACACGCTTTCCGGCGGAGCGATATGGTCCTCACGCCCGGCCTGGATGTAGGTGGGGCACGCGATGCGCCGCAGGTCTATCGAAGTGCCGTCCGCGCCAAGCGCATCGGGTTCCACCAACAGGTTGTCGCGATAGAGGTCGCGCAGGTACGCCGCGTGCCACTTTGCCGGGAGGTTGGTGACATCGCCGTTCCAAAACAGCAGGTCGAAGGCCGGATAGTCCTCTCCCAGCAGGTAGTGGTTGACCACGTAGTTCCAGATGAGGTCGCTGCCACGCAGCATGTTGAACGTCGCCGCCAGGTATCGCCCGTCGAGGTAGCCCCCCTTGCTGGCCTGCCGGATGAATTCCAGCTTGCCCTCGTCCACAAACAGCTTGAGCTCGCCCGCGTGCCGGAAATCCACCTGCGCGGTAAAGAATGTGGCGCTCTTAACCTTGTCGGCCTCGCCCCGGCGCGCCAGCACGGCAAGCGTCGCCGCCAACGTCGTCCCGGCCACGCAATAGCCGATCGTATGCACGCTCGGCACTTTCATCCTTTCGCGAACGAAGTCGATCGCCTCGATCTGAGCGAGGATATAGTCATCCCAGTCGATGTGGGTGAGGCTCTCATCCGCCGATTTCCAGCTTACCATGAAAACCGAAATGCCCTGGTCCAACGCCCAGCGAACGAAGCTCTTCTTCTCGTTCAGGTCGAGGATGTAGAACCGGTTGATCCACGGTGGGAAGATCAACAGCGGCACTTCCAGCACCTCGTCGGTGGTGGGCGTGTAGTGGATGACCTGGAACAGCTCGGTCTCGTGGATCACCTTGCCGGGCGTCGTGGCGATATTCTCGCCCACCACGAACTTGCTGGTGTCCGTATGGGTCAGCTGGCCCCGCTCTAGGTCCTGTGTCAGGCGTTCCAAGCCGCGCACCAGGTTTTCGCCCTGGGTTTCCATGGTGCGCTCCAGCACCACGGGGTTCATCATGGGATAGTTGGCCGGGCTCATGGCGTCGAGCACGCCCTTGGTCGCAAAGCGCAGGTTCTCCCGATCTTCCTCCGAAAGCCCCTCCGCCGTGTCCACGCTTTTCGAAAGCCGTTCCGCGAACAGCAGGTAGGTCTGGTGGATCAGCGCAAAGACCGGCTGCTCGCGCCACTTCGGATCGGCGAACCGTCTATCCTTGAAAGGCAGCTGCGCACCGTCTTCGCCATCCTCCTCCTTAGAATACTGCGACAGCACATCATTCCAGAGCTGCAACCCGTCGGTCCACAGCTTCTGCTGCGCTTCGGCATCCAGCAGCGGGTTGGCAGCGGACCATTTCCGCAGTGCTTCCATCCAGCTCGCCGGATCGCTCAGCAGCGGAGCGCCCCGTTGTTCGGGCGGCAGGCAGAATTGCAGCCAGGTCTTCTGGAACTCCATCATCGCCTCGCCCATTGCATCGATGGCCGTTTCGTCCGGCACGGAATGGGCGGCCTGCGGCGCGAAAGTCTGCATCATCTGCCGGGCAGCTTCGCCCTGCGCCCGCAGCATCTCGGTGAAAATATCGGCAGCTTCCTCGCCGCTTTTTGGATCTTTTGCCATGTCGGGGCCCTTGTAAGGGTAATTATGAGAAATTGGGAGGGGAAGCGCCCTCATTGCAACGCCAGGCACTTTGCTGCGTTGCGCTTGCAACACCTTTGCGCCAGATAGGCCCCACAGAAACCCGGTTGAACCCAAGAGAAGGAACAGATGGACCAGCAATTCTACCGCATGAAGCGCCTCCCGCCCTATGTCATCGCCGAAGTCAACGCGATGCGAGCGGCCGCGCGTGCGGAGGGGCGCGACATCATCGACCTGGGAATGGGCAACCCGGACCAGCCGCCGCCGCAGCACGTGATCGACAAGCTGTGCGAGGTGGCCCAGAATCCCGATGCCCACGGCTATTCCCAGTCCAAGGGCATCCCCGGACTGCGCAAGGCCCAGGCAAATTACTACGAGCGGCGCTTCGGCGTTGAACTCGATCCCGACAACGAAGTGGTCGTGACGCTAGGCTCCAAGGAAGGACTCGCCAGCCTCGCCACCGCCATCACCGCGCCGGGCGACACCATTCTTGCGCCCAACCCCAGCTACCCAATCCATACGTTCGGCTTCATTATCGCCGGCGCCTCGATCCGGTCGGTACCGACCACGCCGGACGAGAAATACTGGGAGGCGCTGGAAGCGGCGATGAATTTCACCGTTCCGCGCCCGACCATCCTGGTGGTGAATTTCCCGTCGAACCCGACGGCGGAAGTGGTCGATCTCGATTTCTACAAGAAGCTCGTCGACTGGGCGAAATTCCACAAGGTCTGGATCCTGTCTGACCTCGCCTATTCCGAACTCTACTACGACGGCAAGCCGACGCCTTCCATCCTTCAGGTGCCGGGCGCGAAGGACGTGGCAGTGGAATTCACCAGCCTTTCCAAAACCTTCGGAATGGCCGGCTGGAGGATCGGTTTTGCGGTCGGCAACCAGACACTGATCTCCGCGCTCGCCCGCGTGAAGAGCTATATCGACTACGGTGCGTTCACGCCGATCCAGGCCGCGGCCTGCGCCGCGCTGAACGGTCCGCAGGACTTCGTGGAGAAGAACCGCGAGATGTATCACAAGCGGCGCGACGTGATGGTGGAAGCCTTCGGCCGCGCCGGATGGGAAATCCCCGCGCCGCCTGCCAGCATGTTTGCTTGGGCTCCCCTGCCGCCAGCCTTGAAGGACATGGGCAGCCTGGAATTTTCCAAGCAACTGCTCACCAAGGCGGAAGTCGCCGTGGCGCCTGGTGTGGGCTATGGTGAGGACGGTGAAGGCTACGTTCGTATCGCGATGGTCGAGAACGAACAGCGCCTGCGCCAGGCGGCACGCAATGTGAAACGCTATTTCCAGGAAATGGGCGTCAACACTTCGGGGAATTGACGCGCACGGGGGGCGTGACTGCGGACAGCGACTGCGGGCTGACACGCAATTGCCTTCGGTGGCCGATGCTGCTGCCTTGCATCGCAGGCTGGTAGGATAGGGCAACAATGGCCAATTTCGGCTGGATCGCGGGCGAGGCGGTGCCTCCGTCGCAGTGGGACTTGCGCCGAATCGGTTGGACCCTTTGCGGCGGGCGCGGAAAACGGCGCGCAGAATGCCGTCACGTCCTCGTTTGCGACACCCGCAAGCTGTCCCCCTCGCAGCGTCATGCTCTCGCCAGGTCGGACCGGCCCGCCTGGCGGCTGATCCTGCTGGGGGTGGAAAACCCCTCCGAACGCGCGGCGCTGATATCGCTGGGATGTGCGGAAGCCTTATCGGCGGACACCGGTCTGCATGAACTGGCAGCCCGATCACGCCGCGTGGCCGAGATGTTCGGCATGTTGCCCCGCTGGCGCGATGTGGGATCGCTGACGCTGGACCTGTTCCATCGAGATGCGAGACAGGGCAACCGCTGGCTGGGCCTTCACCCGCGCGAATTCGGCGTCCTGTGGAGACTGGCCGACGCGCCGGGCGAGCGGGTGACGCGCAGGCAACTGATCGCCGACGTGTGGCGGCTCAATCACGAACCGGAGACGAACAGCGTGGAAGTGCATGTTTCGCGCCTGCGCGCGAAACTGGCGAGCGCGGAATGCGACGACTACGTGCAGACCGCGCCCGAAGGCGGTTATCGCCTCACCAAACCGCAGCCCTTCATGCTCGCGCCGCGTGTCCCGCAGGCGGATGCGCTGGACGATTATCTGCGCGATCTTGGCTGGGCGGAAGAAGACGCCTGAGAATCTAGGCAAATCGGGGGCTGGCGCGCGGCTCACTTGCAGTTTAGGCTGCCCCGGACAAAATCAATCTTGGGGAGAAGATTGCAATGGCGAGCACGCCCGAAAATGGCGGTGGACGCACTCTGGACGTGGCGAGCTTCCTTGGCGAGGTGCGCCGCACGCGGTTCTCGCTTGGCGGGCGCAGCGTTACGCTGCCGTTCAACGGCTTCCAACTGCGAATCCTGATCCTGTGCAGCCTCGTCACCTTCTTCGACGGGCAGGATTTCACCGCTCTGCCCTACGCCCTGCCCTATATCCGGGACGAATGGGGTATCAGCGACGACATGACCGCCTACGTCACCATGGCGGCCTTCGTCGGGCAGATGGTGGGATCATTGTTCGGCGCCTATCTCGGTGACGTTTTCGGGCGGCGTCCCGTGATCATCACCTGCACCGTGGCCAGCGCAATCCTCACCACGCTGGTGGGTTTCGCGTCCACGCCGGAAATGCTGATCGTGCTGCGCTTCATCTCCGGCCTTGCCATCGGCGGCCTGCTTGCACCCGTCTGGGCACTGAGCATCGAATCCATGCCCAAGGCCATGCGATCGACCTCGGTCACGATTATCATGCTGGGCTTCAGCTTCGGTGCCTCTTCCGCCGCGCCCATCGCCAACTGGACGGCGCCCTACCTCGGCTGGGAAGGCATCTTCTGGGTCTGCGGCGCAATGACCGGGGTTTTCTCGATCATGTTGATCTTCATGCTGCCGGAAAGCACCCGCTGGATGGTGGCGAAGGAACGGCCGCGCGCGCAGATCGTCCCCATGCTCTCGCGGCTGGACCCCGCTTTCGAAGCGCAGGCTTACGAGCGCTTCGAACTCAGCGACGAACGCAAGGCTACCACAAGCGAGAACCCCATCCTCAAGTTCCGCGAGCTGTTCGTTGGTGCGCTCTTTATCGTCACGCCTCTGATCTGGCTTGCCTACTTCTTCTCCAGCATCGCGATCTACCTGAAGAATGCCTATGGCGTGCTGTTCATGGAGGCGCTGGGCATAGCCCGTACGGATGCCGCATGGCTGGCCGCGGCCAGCGGCATGGTGGGGGCGATCGGCGGCGTGCTGCTACTGGCCCTGACAGAAAAGCGGGGCCCCGGCTGGATTGCCATCGCGCCGTTGATCGGCATCCCGCTCGTGCTGCTGGTTGGCTTCGGTTTCGTCTCGGGCGGCCCGTCGCTGGCCGCGCTGCTGCTGATTGGCGCGATCTTCGTGGGCGCCGGCCACGCCGCCGTTATCTCCATCACCAGTATTTATTACCCCAGCGCAGTGCGCAGCTTCGGCGGCGGCTGGGCCAGCTTCATGGCAAAGTTCGGCGCCGTCGCAGCCCCGTGGATCGGCGCGACCGCTGGCTTCCTGCAAGGAGCACGAGGCGCGCGCGAAGGCTATATCTTCACCGCCGGATGCCTTGCCGGGATCGTCGTCTGCATCCTGCTCCTGGCTTACTTCGCGCGCAGCCTGCAACAGTCCCAATCCTCCGCAACTGCACAACCTGCCGAATAGGAACCGATCAATGGTCAAATTGCGTAGCCTCGATGCCAACAATCCCGGTCGCCGCGCCAACTGGAAGGCGCTGGGCCTGTCGAAAGAGGACATGGAGAAGCCCAAGATCGCGGTGGTGAATTCCAGCAGCGAGCTTGCGATCTGCTACGCCCACCTCGATGGCATTGCGAAGATGGTGAAGGAGGAAATCCGCGCCGCAGGCGGCGTCCCGTTCGAGGTGCGCACGGCAGCCCCGTCGGATTTCATCACCGGCGCCAACAAATCGGGCAGCTACATTCTTGCCGGGCGGGACATCATCGCCAACGATATCGAGGTGCAGGTGGAAGCCGCGATGCTGGACGGGATGATCTGCCTGACCAGTTGCGACAAGACGCCGCCGGGCCACCTGATGGCGGCCGCGCGGCTGAACATTCCCACGATCCTGGTGATCGGCGGCTACCAGCAGGCGGGCGAGATCGACGGCGAGCCGGTGGACGTGGAAGACGTGTGGTCCGGCCAGGTCGGCGCAATCTTTGGCAAGGAGCCCAAATTCCCCATCCCCGACATGGCCGAGAACGCCATCCGCGGACCCGGCGTATGCGCCGGGATGGCGACGGCGAACACCATGCATTCGGTCGTCGAAGCGCTGGGCATGTGCCTGCCAGGCAATGCTCCTGTTCGCGGTAACAGCCCCAAGATGCAGGCGAACGCTCGCGCCGCCGGAAGGCGGATCGTGGAGATGGTATGGGAAGACCTGCGCCCCCGCCAGATCCTTACGCCCGAGGCTTTCCGCAACGCCGTCGCCACCCTGCTGGCGGTTGGTGGGTCGATCAACGCGATCAAACACCTGCAGGCAACGGCCATCGAGGCAGAGAACGGCGTCGACGTTTTTGCCCTCATGGAAGAATTCAGCGACGTGCCCTTGCTCTCCCCCGTCCGGCCCACTGGCGACGTGCGGATCGAGCAGTTCGAGGATGCAGGCGGGGCGCGGGCCGTCCTGAAACGCCTGGAGCCTCGCATCTGTCCCGAAGCGCTCACCTGCACGGGCAAGACACTTGGCGAGAATCTGGCCGATTACGAAATCGAAGGGCCGGACATCATCCAGCCGCTCGATCAGCCGTTCAGCGAAGGTCCAACCATCGCCATCCTGTCGGGAACCATGGCCGATACGGCCGTCGTGCGCCTCGGCATCCGCGATGGCAGCAGGCCGGAAGAATTCACCGGCACCGCACGCGTGTTCGAAGATACGAAGGAGTGCATGGCCGCGATCGAGGCGGGGGATATCAAGGACGGCGATGTCGTTATCGCCCGAAATCAGGGCCTGAGAGGAGGCCCCGCCATGGGCGGCGGCGCATCGCTCATTCTCTTCGCGCTGGATGCGGCCGGTCTTGCCAAGACCACCGCGTTCGTGACCGACGGGCAGCTTTCCGGCCTGTGCCTGAAGGGCCTGACAGTGGCCGAGGTTTCGCCCGAAGCAGCAGAGGACGGCGCGCCGATCGGCCTCGTGCGCGATGGTGATACCGTGCGCGTATCGGTGAAGGACCGAAGCCTCGATCTCGATGTGCTACCCGAGGAACTAGCCAGGCGCACCGGGCCCGGCATACGCATCGAGGCGTCCGGCTACCTCAGCAATTTTCGCGAGAGCGTGCGCCCCATGCGAACGGGCGGCGTACTGGTGCCGGAGAAGAAGTGACGCGCTCCGGCTAGGCGCCCAGCAGGCCCCTCAGCCGCTCCAGCACCGTTTCGTGCAGCGGAGCTTCGAAGGCGATTCCGGCTTTTCCGTCCTCCGCCCAGACTAGTTCTGCCGGCAGGGCGGAAAGGCCGGGAAGGGTTACAAGCACGCGCTCGCCAGGACGGGCGGCGGACCCGCGAAAGTCTACCATGCAGCCACCGGCGGATACATCCAGAACCTCCAGGTCGACGGAGCCGCCGGTTCGCGCGCGCACTTTCACAAGCACCACCTTCGCCCCGTTACGCTCCATCAATCCTGCCGCCATCTGAAATCCGTCTCTTCGTGTGAACGGCAAGACTAGGCGGAAGCTGTTTACCGGAACGTTACCGTGACCGGCAGGAAAGCGGACATTTTTCTAAGGGTTCGCAGCGGGGCCTTATTGCGCCGGGACACTCTCGGAATGCCGCATGGCAGCCACTGCGTCATCGTCATGCAGATGGGCGCCCTGCTGGCGCAGCACCTTGCGAATGGCATCCACATCTACCTCGCGCGGTTGCACCCCCTGGTCTGCCGCCAGGGCTGCACCCACGCCAGCCGCCTGCCCGGTCAGCCAGCATTGCGGGATTTCGCGCATGAAGCCGTGGCTGTTGGCATCGCAACTGATGTGCCGTCCGCCCACCAGGAGGCCGTCAAGGGTGCGCGGTACGAGCGAGCCATAGCCGACCGAGACCACGGGGAACTTGGGGCTGAGCGACGGTGAAACACCGATCTCGTCGGGCAGTGGGTCGGACTCCGCCCAGTGACTGCGCAACACCTTGCCCACACCTGCCAGCCGCCGCGTGTGGCGCACGCCCAGTTGGCTGGCGCTTTGCAGGGAATAGACGTTCTCGAAGCCCGGCGCGTGGCGGCGGAAGAACTGGCAGTGCCCCTCCATCAGCCGGTGGCTGCGAATTTCCACTTCGGTCTGATCGTCCACATCCAGCGCGGAAAGCCCGCTCTGGCGGGGACCAAGGAACAGTGCGATATCGGGCCGCCAGCTGACATATGGCGTCTGGAAGTAGCCCAGCTCCTCGCGCCCACGCTCCATGAATTGGCGAAGCTCGTCGGGATGGTGGACTTTCCAGTCGATCCAGCGGTCCATGTCCACTCCGCCCAGCACCCACCCGGTGTTCATCGAGTGGTGGACATCGCCTTCCTCGATATCGTCCTCGTACTCGGCGCCGGCGCGGGCGAACATGTCCCCATCGCCGGTGGTGTCGATCACCACTTTCGCCATCAGCGCGTGGCGACCCATCTTGCTTTCGAAGATCGCACCCTTGGCCTTCCCGTCCTCCACCAGCGGACGCGCAGCCCAGGCGTGGAAGACAATGCGGACGCCCGCCTCCAGCAGCATTTCCTGGTTGTTGAGCTTCATCCGTTCGGGATCCAGCGTGGGTGCCCATTGCACGATGCCGTGGAAAGCCGTGGTTCGCTGCCCCCAGTATCCAGCCTTGACTGGATCGGCGCTGCCCCAATCCTCTCGCGGAGGCCCCGCCACGCCTTCGGGCGGCATGCGGTCGATGAAGTGGCGGGCATAGCCCTGGATTACGTGGTTGCCCTGCCAATCGGTCATGCGGTCGATCCACATGACGAGGCCGCCCGTGGAAAGCCCGCCGAGGCAATTGTACCGCTCCAGCAGGCACACGTCCGCCCCCGCCTTGGCCGCAGCCCAGGCCGCAGCGCAGCCGGCCGGGCCGCCGCCAATCACAGCCACGTCGCACTTGTGATAGATGTCGATGTCACGAGCGTCTTCCCGCACCGTTCCGCTCCCGTTGGGCGGGGGCAGGTTACGGCTGTCGCTGGAAAAGACGTCGGAGCCGAGGAAGCGTTCTTCCTTGTGCCCCTCGATCCGCTGCATTTTCGGCTTGTCGTCGGCCACGGGCTAATCCTTCCATCTGGAACGTGAGGCTGTGCCTAGACTACACTTGTTGACTTCGTCCAGACCGACGCTGGACCGTATTCGCCAAGAAACCGTTGCACATGGGGAAACGACTCGCTACTTGCCGCGGCTCCGGCCCGATGGCGGAGTGGTTACGCAGAGGACTGCAAATCCTTGCACGCCGGTTCGATTCCGGCTCGGGCCTCCACCTTCCCCGCAGTTCCCCGTTGCCCAACGGCGATGGCGGCACTAAGGGGCAGCGCTGGATCGCCGCTTTAGCTCAGTTGGTAGAGCACATCATTCGTAATGATGGGGTCACAGGTTCGAGTCCTGTAAGCGGCACCACAGCATTTCCGCGGGTTTGAGCGCTATTCGCGCATTTTGCGTATAGGCCCTAATCGGCGCTAGCAATCACATAGATAGCACGAAGAGCACTTTCCGAAACTCGAACTGGATGTTTCGACATTCCAAAAGCCCCTCAACAGGCCAAATGCCGACCACTGAAGTAATTGGAGGTTCCGTCGGGTGTCGCTGCGACCCACGATATTGGCACTCTTGAACGGCCGGTAAGTCTATTATCGCTCCCCCGCCTTGGGGAATGTGACTTTTGGATAATCGCAACTGATGTGAGCGGAACGGGCGACGCGCTTCGCGAAATTTGAAATCTTCGTATAGATATCAAAGAATGACTTTAGGTAATCCTGTCCAGAGTAGTACTTTTCCTGATCGGAAATCAGATAAGTAAGAAGCGGATAGCTTCTATCCCCGCACTCTATCACTTTGTACCGAAGGCAATCCCTTTCCCCTCCCGACCCAATTGGCTCTCGATGGAGGTGAAGGTTCCGGAAGTGGGTAAGCTGCAAAGCCCACGGATCTGCACTTTGGTCCGAATAGCTTGGTGGGGTTTTTCTATAGCAGCGGGCTTTGAAGCTCTTGCCAGTCCCCCCATCCCAATCAGTCCAGCCTTCCGCCAGATCGTCGTCGCCCTCAAGAAAGGCAGGCGGGACAAAAGGGACAATAGGGACGTTAGGCATTGCGGCGACTACCCGACTTCCTGATAATCACTCGAAGGATTCGGTTGTCGTCGCCCATCAGCCCGCTCTCGGCTTCATATGCTGCGACTGCTTCCGCCTCTGTCTGGCCTAGATGCTGAATGACGCGGTTCCACGGCTTGAAATTGGCGTCTTTCCACGCAGGCAGCCTTTTCCCACCTAGCGGGTCTTCCAATGCTTGCACCCGGTTTCTCAAGCTGCGCATTGCTCGGGCCTTGGGCTTACCGGCTGCCAGATTATGACCAACTGGCCGGGCAGGCGCGGCCCGTGCTCTGCCTCATAGCGAGCGATTGCTTCCGCCGTAGTTTCGCCTGCTTGGCGCAGCACCCAGATCGCAGGACCGCGAAAGACGCCCCGAGCGCCTTCCAGTGCGGCGACCCGCTTGCTCATGCTTGTAGAAGCCATGCCTTTACCTCCGCTGATAGGTTGGGATCATTTGCCACCGCCACGGGATCGAAGGGCAAGGCTTCCGTTTCCTCCCGATCCGCTTGCGCATTCTCGGCTGGCGTGAGTGTAATGCCCAGCCAGCGGCGTGCAGATTGAGACAGGGCAGCGTGAGGTCGCACCTGCTCCAGCTTTTCGACACGACCCTTCAATCTCATTGCTTGGCCTCAAGTGCTGCAATGCGCGCTTCCAGTTCCCCGCTCTCCACAAGCTGCTTGTGCGCTGTCAGCAAGGCCATGACGCGTCCGGCTTCATCGGGGGTCACTTCCCCGGCAGCGACCGCAGCCAGCAGCGCAGCCGACGCCTTCGCCGCGTCCTCGATTGTCTCAATGGGCGGAAGTTTAAACTCGATTGGCGTGTCCTTCCGTGGCGGCGCGATACGATCCAGACACAGGCGCAGCGCAGGCCCGTCGCCCGTTAGAGCGAGGTCGATAGCCTTGCGCGTTAGGCTCTCGGCTTCCCCGTCCAGCAGTTCCCGAACCGCCATCGTCGTCTTGTTTAGCGAACCCGGCTTGCGCCCGCCCAGCGCATTGCCCGGAGCAAATGTCCCGTCCGTTTTCCGCCCGCTATTTTTCGGTGCCTTCGCCATCAGTTCAACCTCGCCCCAGCTGGGAGAGGTGGCAAACCGTTCATCCTGGCACCGGGCGGCAAGGCTGGGAGGTCTGAAGGAATCTCCCCGCGTTCAGGCAAGGAATAGGACATATCGTCCAGCACACCCCGCGCCGTTGCCCTTGCTTCCCGGATCGCGTCGCTAGCAGCCTTGTGGCGCTGCTTGTCCGTCATGTGTTCCCATTGCGGCGAGGCGATCTCACCGAGCAGGGCGTTATAGGTCAGGCGACCTGCAATCTCCGAGTAGCGGTCATATTCCTGCGGCGTGTAGTCCACCCTTTCGCCGTCTTCAGTGTATTGCCGACCGGGCGCGCTAACGCTCTTTCCGATGCGCAGCATTTCCGAAACAACAGGATCGTCCTGCGCCTGCGATTGCCAGAACGGCGACACCATGTCCGGGCCGAGGCTGTCAAATTCGATAGGCTCCCCGAACACATCGCGGCGCGGCATGAGATCGCTGGACATACCCGGCACGCGGGCCTGTATTGCATCGCCTACTGTTTCACGCTCACGCGATACCGGATCGATCACTCTCGCCACACCAGCGACACCAGCGGGGACGGCAAAGGCCCCAGCCGTGCGCTGCAACCAATTGTCGGCATACCGACCCGGATCGCTCAAGCCTTCGACGAAAGCAGACACACCAGACAGCCAAGTCTTGCTGGCAAGGTTCCCCATGATCGAGGCCACCAGCATTGTCGCCTTATCGTCCTGTTGCCGTTCTGTCAGGTTCTCCGGCAGCGTCGCCATGTCCGCTGCGACGCCTATCGTGGTGGAGAATGGATCTAGGCGAGAATAGGAAATCCAGCGGTCGCCTACCCGGATCGAGTAGGGTTGCCAGCCGTCCGCATACATCAACCGAGCTTTCGCAGGGTCAGGCGGCGCGGCTCCAGTAATTCGGCCATCAAGCGCCGCTTCATACATGACAGCGGCAAAGCCAGTGCCGAGCAGCATCTTTGCAACGGCCAAGTCCCGGCGCTCACCACCTGCCCGGAAGTCTGCCCGCCATTCTTTCAGCAGCGGCGCGGCAATGGAGCGTTCCGTTGCAAACTTAAGCAGATTGATAGGCGTGCGGACAAAGGGGACAATCACCTTCGCCGGAAGGTTGGTCGCGGTAATGCGAGACACCGACGAACCGAACTCGCCCAGCTTGGTCTGGAACGTGAGATATTTCCCGTAATCCAACGAACGTTGCAGCATTTCATCGGTCGGGTTCGCGCTCAATTCGGCAACGCGTGCGTCCCACGCATCGCCCTTTAAGCCCTCACGGCTGGCAATGCGTGCGGCCTGCCCGTTCAATTCCATTCGGCGCGCAACGCCTTTGAAGAACTGATCTTCCGCCGTGAGCAGGCGCGTAGGCACCCGGATCACTTCGCCCTTCAGTCCCCTGATAGCGTTGTATTGGTCGCCTTCCACCTTGCTCGAAAAGTCGTCAGGCTCACCAGAGCGAAGGGCGCGCGCAAACAAGCGGGCCCCTTCCTTGGCCCCCTGAATTAGACCGATCGAACGCGCCCCGACTTCGCTTGCCCGGATTGACTCTTTCGCCCGATCCCCCATCACAGCGCGGCGCGCAGCACCGATAGCCGCCCCGGTCGCATATTCGGGAATCTGCGCCATAGAGGTGAGCGTGTTGCTCACCATGTTGACCACGTGCGTAGGCGGATTGGAGAGCAGCATATTGATGTAGAGCTCTGAAATTTTGTCGCGCCATTTGGGCTTCGCTGCCTGCTCGACAAAGGCGTTGAATTTGCCCGGTGACGTTTCCGCCGCCTCAAGAATGAGGTCCGCCGCTTCTGTCAGACGATCCGATCCGCCACCGCCACGAACAAGAGCGTCCAGCACATCGCCGCGCACTTCCCGGCTGTTCGCTGCCTGCCGGAATTGTTGCAGCACACGCCCCGCTTCCGCAGTCATGCCGGCCACTTGTTCCTGAATCGCTACGTGCCGCATCCACTTGTGACGAAACTCTGCCAACGCCTCGCTGCCGGGTTCATCGCCCATCTGCCGTATGCGGCGTGCAGCGTTCACCAGCTCGTTGCCAGACTTCGCCAAGATACGACGCGCGGCCAAGGCTTCCTCTGCATTGAACGCCTGCCCTTTGCGCCGCTTGAGCAGTTGGTCCGCCGTCATGTTCAGTTCGGATGCCAGGCGTTCTGTTTCGGCTTGGGTAATCCGCCCGCGTGTCGCAGCATCAAAGCCGCCCAACGCATTGTGGGAAGTCTTCAGAGCGCGGCGAATGTCCTGCGGTGTATCGAGGCGCGTAACGTCGATATTGCCCACGCGCTCAATCGCATCGGACGGCCATTCCTCATAGGCTTCAACAGGCGGAAAAGGCTGATCGCCCCCAGCCGCAACACTTCTGTCCGAATAAATCGGCACATTGCTTTCCGCCTGCTGCCGTTCGAGGTCTAGGCGTTCGGTCTGCCTGCCATAGTAGGCATCCAGTTCCGGGAAGTCGTCAACGTGGAAGCGGCGGCCGGAGCCGCCGTTATAGGTTTCCCCAAGCGCCTCCAGGAACGTGTTCACATCGGGCCGCTCTGCCAGTTCCGGGAAATAGCCTTCTTCCCAAGCGGCGAACGCAGCATCATCAAGCGTCATGCCATCGTCGGCCAGCATCGGTCCGAAGCGCATTTCCTGCCCGACGAAATCCATCCCCCGGCGCGGCGCGTTATTCAAGATTCCCAAGCTGGCGAGTTCGCCGTTTTCATCGCGCAGCCCACCACGCAGGCGCTGCCATCCGACAAGATCAATCGGACCAACCTTCGGCACATCGCGGCCCATGATGTTACGCACCGTGCGACGCTCAAGCGCCCCGCGTTCATCCGGTGCCGTGGCTTCGACATAGCGGCCCGCATCCACCTGCGCCGCTTCTTCTACCCCATCGACGCGATTGGAGGGGATTGGCAGAACGTCGCGGGGATTGACCATCTCTGCAATCTCCCGGCGCGCAGAATCATCTAGCGGCTGGTCGAGGCGTTGGGGCCGCGGAATGTCACTCTGAACGCTAGGCAGCGCATCCCCATCCATTGCCATCGGACGAACGTTGAGAGTTGCACCGGGGGGCAGCGGGGGCAGGTCAGACTGCACAAAGTCAGGGGCGTTGTTGTTCGCCGCTTCGCTTCCGGTTCCTTCAGCTACCCGGCGACCTGTCACCCGATCCGAAACAGAACGAGCACCACGCGCGACGAACGGCGCAGCCAGATCGAGGCCCTTAGCTAGAGCAGGGTCAGCAACAGCGCCCACCGCAGTCCCAATAGCTGCGCCCGTCAGCCGGTCCGCAAGCGTCCCGTCTGTGCCGAGGAAGCCAGCCCCGGCCCCATAGGCACCGCCATAGGTTGCTAGGTTCCGGGCACGCAGACCTTGAGAGTATGGGAGGACAAAGCCCGAAGTCAGCCCGCCAGCGATCCCGGTCGCCATCGAGGTACCCGGATAGCTCGCCTCGTCATAGCCTAGGATTGCGGCGTTCTGATCATTGTTATTGTGCCAAATGTCGGCAAAGCGGCGATCACTGTTGAAGATGTTTTCCCGCCCCCCAGTGCCGCCTAGCGTATCAACTACAGCGCCAGCCTCGCCCAGCCCCTCAAGAACGAAGCCGTCCACGAAGCTGCGCACGCCAGCGCCCGTCATACCGCCACCGCCATCAATCAGGGGGCGCGGAGCCTCGCGCTCGTAAAGCACCCTGTCACCAATGGGAGGTTCCCGGCCTTCCGCACGTTCCTTGTCGCGCCACGCCACCCAATCGCGGTTGCGGTCTTCATCGATGGTAAAACCGAGTTCGCGCGCGGTGGCCGCAATCTCGGCTGCCGAGCCGCTGCGCAGGATGCCTAGCCATTGGTCCCGCCCTTCCGGCGTCAGCCCCTCGAAAGGCGTTTCATTGAACCACGAATGCCCACGCACCTGCTGTTCGGGAAGCAGCTCGCGCCGTGTGCTCTCGCCTTCAAGATAGCGGCGTTCCTCTGCATTCATCGCCCGATATTCGGCAGGGTCCGGCGTCTGCACGCCATGCACACCCAGCCGATTGAGCCGTGCCAGCCGCTCTGCGCCTACATAGTCGAAGCGGCGTTCCGGGTCCGCCGACAGGTAATCTGGCGCAGCAAAAGCGTTGCCAAAGCGAAGCATGTCTTGGCCTACGTCCCTGCCATCGACCGTCACCGGAGCAACTGGACGTCCCCAGGACTCCATAGCGGTATCGCCCATGAGTGGCGTGCCCTGCGCCAGATATGCCGCCAAGGCATCGCGCGACACCTCCCCGACAGGCACACGCTCACCTTGCGGCGTCCAACCCGGTTGATCGAGTTCCGGCGCGTCGATGCCCCATAAACGCACATTGCCCCCATCCCTGCGGATTGTGTCGCCATCTACAGGCTCGCCCAACACAGGGCGAGAGCGTGCAGCGCGGTCGAAGCCAATGCCGCCCGTGTTAAGCTTAGCACCGCTAGGTAACGGCGGCAGACCGCCATTCAGTTTTGCACCGACCGGCAATGGAGGCAGGCGGCCGCTCACTCGGCTGGCACCCACTCACCGCCACGGACAACGAGCGTCTCGCCGTTCGCACCGGTCGCAGTAGGTTCACCAGCACGCACCACCGCACGGCCAAAGCCGCGTGCCCCGCTGGAAGTACTGCGCGAACGACCACCCGAGCGGGTAGGCGCGGAGCGGGCTTGAGGCGTGTTGCGAAGCTGGAGTCGATTGTTCTGACGCACGCCCTCCAGTCCAAGGCGATTGCCATATCTGTAGGCTTCTAGCGAGCGGTCGTTGCCTGTGCGGTGATCATCCAGGCTCATGTCGCGTTCGTGAGCAGACGGCCCCGAAGAGCGCAGAACGTAATCTTCCACAGCTTTGAAATACTCGGGCGTCCCCGGTTCAAGGCCTAGTTCCTGCGCATAGAGTTCGAAGTCTTCAGAGCCGTCGTAGATGGTTGTGGTGCTGTTGGTCTGTGGATCAAAGCGCAGCCGATCCCGCCCGATAGTAAACGGCGAAGAAGCTCGTAGGTCAGCATCGCGCTGCGCTTCGTAATCGTCGCGCTCCCATCCCAATAGCGTGTTCTCTGCATACCGTTCCTGTTCGGCACGCAGTCTGCGCTGATATTGCATGTTGTCGATGATGCGTTGCGCGCCTTCTTGATCGCCTGCAAGTGAGGCAAGGGCTGGCATCAGGATTGAGGCAATCCGTTGGAGGTCGCTGGGTTCACGCTGTTGCGGCATCAACCTAGCTCGCGCAGCCTCGTAGTCAAAACCGCCTTGCTGATTGGGGACAGGCCGACTTGCTGGAGCAGAGATTGCCATTGCCCCTTCTGGGGGCTTAGTCGATGCTGGCATGTTCCGCGCCTCATCGCCAATCGAGTGCGAAACATTGCCGAACAGACCGAGCGGTTGCTTCTGCATCGCCATCGGATTGGGTAACAAGCCCCGGCCAACGGCAGGCACGGGGGGCGCTGCAAGTAGGTTCTTTTTAGGAAGCTTGGACGCGCTCAGCATTGGTTCTCTCCAGTAATCTGGCGCTGCAATTCCTTCGCTTGCGCCATCAGTTCAGGTGTCATTTGCTCGGCAAGCCCTGGCAGCATGTCCGAGGCGTAATCACTGCCAGCATCAGCCGCGATTGCGAGGCGCGCGATAGCTTCCGCGACCGGCGCGCATGTGGAATCTTCTCCCTCCAGCATGCACATCATCGAGGTAATCGATATGAAATGACCTTGGTCTTGCGTCTCGCCATGAGCAGCGGCCATCCTGGCGAACAAGGCCGCTTCAATCAGGCAAACCATGGGATCGGCTTTGCTATCGGGATTGACGGCTTCCAATGCGGCACGGTGGGCAAGTTCTCGCTGTGCTTGGAGGTCGCCTCTAGCGGCCATGGCGAGCAGTCCGAACGCAGTAGGTTCTTTAGGCACGGTGCTCTCCTAATGGATCGAGGGAGCAAAACTGTTCAACGCCGTGCCGAAGTCGGCAGCGATGAAGCTGGCCAGCACTGCCCAGCCATCAGGGGAGCGAAGCAGCGGAAGCATGCTGTCGGGGATGGTGCAGAGCGCGTTGAAAACGTCGCCTTCGAGGACGCCCAGCCGCTCGGCCAGATCGCGGGCAAGCACCTGTGCCCCGCGAAAGGTGAAGTCATCGACTAATGGCGCAGTGCGAAGCGCCTCGCCCAGTATTTCACCGAGCGAAGGTTCGGGCCGCAAGGATGCGGTGGCGGTCAAAGCCCCACCCGATCACGCGCCATGCTGCGGAGATATTCGGAGACGGAGCAACCCGCCTCCTGCGCCCGCGAATAAAGGGCGGCAGCGAGGACGGGACTTGCCCGGAACGTGATGTGTTCCGTGTTCATGTGTCGGCCTTTCTGTCATCACGACGATAGGTGCCGCGTCAGTAACACATCGAAACGAAAAAGTCAACCTCGCTTGAGGTTTTAGGGACCTCCGTGAATGGCTTTCGCGTACTGGGGGTAGAACTTGGGGCTCGTGGTGCTATTTCACAGCTTCGCCCCAAACTTGCTAGCTTAGGTTGCCTTGCCCGATGAACGACGACCCTTTCCTTGTATCCAGAGACGGAGAGGTATGGGCGTGTTGGTTGAATGGGCGTCCAGCCGTGAACCTTGGCAGCGAGCAAAATTTCTGGGTGGTCGCGGAAAAATTGTTCAACGAGCTTCATCCTCACAAAAAACCACCGGTGTCCGAGGCTCAGTCAGCTCTATCCCCCAATGCGGAGCACGCCTCAGTTCAACAGGACGGTGCGCAGGCGGAGCGAGACGAACCAAGGTTCGATGTGACCTTGATCGGACGGATGTATGGCTCTCATGGCAGCCGCGAAGTGACTATTTTCGACCTCTCGACGCGCGGATGCAGAGTGGAAGACCTCTCCCATGCAAAACCGGGGTCAATAGTGACAATCAAGATTGGAACCGTTGGACCCATTGGAGCCGTTATCAGGTGGCGGCGTCAGAATTTTGTGGGCCTCAAATTCGAGAACCCGCTTCATCCCGCCGTGCTGGAGAATATCCGCACGGAGCACAGCCTACGATGATCGCATAGGCTGTCCGCGATATCATTCCCCCGCAGAAAACCTTACCTCTCAGGACCTCTCTACCGCGAAACCTTTTTGTTCACGAGTTGCCGCTACTCCAGAGCGCAAAAGTCGGAGTTGCAGAATGGATAGAGGGTTTGCGATAACACTTGCAGTGCATGTGGTGATGCTTTCAGCGGTGATCCTGTATGCCTAGCGCCGATTGCGCCCGAAACCGATTTGTTTCAAAGATTTGTTAATCGAATCGCGGCATTACGGTTCTGGGGCGTCGATCCCCCAGGTCCACCTGGTTCCCCTGTTCTTCATCGGCGCCCCACCCCCGCAGCCAAGAATTTCCGCTTGCGCATTCGTTCCCTGTTCGTTCATGGCGGGGCATGAGCAAAGACCTAGCCCACCGCGTCCAAAACGCTTTCGACAGGTGCAAGGCTTTCCCCGAGGCCGGGGTTCATAACGGTCTATTTCAGGTGAGAGGCGAGGCGTATCTTGCGCTGATCGAGTTGCGCAACCTGTGCCCTGAAATTGTCCTGGCCTTACGAGAGCAAGACGGGCGCTAAAACAAAAGCGCGAGCGGAGGCACGATCAAAAGGAAGCTGGCGAGACCGAGTGTAAGGGCAGTGCCCGCAGCGGCATTGCGCAGCGTGATATTGGTGTGAGCGGATTGAAAACCGTGTTTTTCAAGCGCAGATGCAGCGCGCAACCATGCCACAGTTGTTATCGCTCCAAGGATGCCAACCAGCGCCCAAACAGGCGTCAAGCCATCCCCGAATTGCATCAATAATAGCTAGGAACAGGAGCGACCTTAGCCGCCTTCGCCCGCTTCTCGGCCTTACGGAGGAGCGCGCGCTTGGAGGCGCTACGTCGCCCGCCCTTGTTGCGGCGCGCGTCAACAGCCTCCGCCCCTTCATCGAGGCCGAGCGCAGCCTTGCGCGCCTTTACGCCTGCAAGGTAGCTGTTGAGTTCAAGCGTCTTCATCAGTCTCTAGATAGTCCCAAAAGGGCCGGATTGCCAGACTCTTCCAAAATTCGGCGCACCAGATACTTAACATCTAAATCCTGCGCAATCGTATAGAGCGCCCTCGCTTGCTCCAACATGGACGCATCACCTTGCGAAACTTCATGCTGCCCCAGACGATCCGCAATAATGTCCTCCACGGCTGGAAGCACCACCGTAGAGCCTTCACGAACCCGCATCTGTAGGCAACGACCTTTATCGCCTCGACCATCAAAATAGCGTCCAGAGACCTGCTCCACAACGTATCGCGGCTGGGAAGGATGGAACCAGCCACCATCACCATGACCGGCCAGTTTGTCATGCTCGAAACCCGCGCCCTCCATCGCCTCGGTGAACGCAATATCGTTCGCGGCCAGAACGTCGAAGTCCGCCGACATGAACTCTCCATCTGTCAAAACAGCAGCCGCCGCGCCACCAACTAGAACTGCCCGCACACCGGTCGCAGTTTCGTATGCAGCAAACGCCTCGCCCAGCTTGGCAAGGGTATCGGTGTAATCATCGGGGAGCGCCATTATTCAGGCACCGTCGCGCCGATTCTGCCGCCGCGCTTGGAGAAGGTCGCACCAGCATCGGACAACGCCCCTTCAATCTTATCGCGCGTGTCTTCCGAAACACTTTCGCCAGCCTCAAGCCGCCGCAACGTGATGTAGTGAACACCCGCCCGCGAAGCCAATTCCTGCGGCGATAGGCCAAGGCCGACCCGCGCCATCTTGCATTGCTTTCCATTCATAGGTGATAGAAATATAACAGAGGGGCTTGACTGTCAATCTGTACGGCTGTTAGAAAACTATCAGCCAAGGCATGAGGCCGAGGCGCGGCGAGCGGAAGCTACTACCTTTCCACCCGCCGCTAATCGAAACCCTACTAGCGAGGGCACGACTATGGACACCCTACCCAAAGACGAGACCGCAACCAATCCCGACGAGTTCGATATCCTCTTCGCCGCATTGAAGCACGCCAAAGCTAAATGGGATATGGCGCTCTATGCCCCTGACAACGTGGGTAACGACCTGCCGCAGGAGGTAAGCGATCAGCTTTGCCAAGCTAATTGCGACGCCCTGAACGCCTTCCTGCTTCACCCCGCCAAGGACAGCCGCGAATTGCTCATCAAGCTTCGCGTCTTTCGGGATGAGGAAATCGTGCAAGGTTGGTGGCTGGCACCCCAGATTGTCGAGCAATTGGTTTGCGATGCGCAGACCGCAGCATTTCCGGGAGTGCGAGCATGACTGACCGCCGTAACTTCATCACCGGGAGCGCCGTCGCAGCGGCCTCCCTTACCATCCCCGGCAAAGCTATTGCGGCAGATGCAGACGCAGGCATTCTCGAAGCATGGGAACGCTGGGTTGCAGCCCGCACCGCAATCAATGTGCTTCCGGTTTCCTATGACGAGTGGGACACCCGGGAGGAAAATCGCCTGTGGCAGTTAGTCGATAAGGCAGAGGAAGACATACGCAGAGCCAAGGCAGCAACGAAGGATGGAGCAGCCATCCAGCTTTGGATTGCACTGGCTCACTCGCTGGAAACGCTTCGGCAGGACGAGCTGATTGCTACACGCAACCTTGCCGCCTTCGAGCAGGACGACCCGGACTTTGATTGGAATGTCCGCCTGTTGCTCGCCGCACTCCGTTCGCTGGAGGCGTGAACATGGCGACACAACCAAACGCGGGAGGGGCGCAAGCCCTCCCCCCTCTCACCCTTATCGGTCAGGCTATCCCGCACCTTTCCCGCGATGCGCTGGAATCTCTCGCGGAAAGACTGATTGACCACCTGGACCAGTTGGACGCCCCAGCGGAGGACATGGAAGACGACGACCCAGCCGGGCAATGCGACGAGGATGAAAGCAACACAGGCTCCAACACCTTCGCAATGCACGGCAGGGTGTATGTGGGGCCGGGCTGTGAAATATCCGACGCTGGCGAGTGGGCTGGCCGCTAATTCCAACTTTGCCACACCGATAGGGGCCGCGCCAGTGATGGTTGCGGCCCCTTTTATTTGTCCGACAGTGAATGAAGGTGCTTCCCAAAGGCGCGCCACCAATTGTCCGATCTGATAAGAGGTTGGGGCGTCGATGAAGATCAGGGGGAGCCAGGGAAACCTGGGGTATCGACGCCCCGCAGCCTGCGTAACTTCAAATAGTTACTGAGGCGCTTACGCCCGCCAATTTCTCGGGAGTGGAAGGCGAAGGCGCACCTTACGGGTCGAGTGGAAAGCACGCCTTCTCATTGCTCTTTATCGACCTTCTCCGGAAACTCAATTGGATCAAAGGCTATCATCACGGGCAGCTAGTCTCCACCACGCGGGTAAGTCAGGATAGGCACCAGCGGCATACGTGAACCTGACCCCATAGGTTCGCCAACTTGCCCGCCCGCCTTCCATCACAAGCGCACGGCTGTTTTCCAATTGGTCAATCAGACCGCCGCGCCGCTCATAGCCGACGCGCAGCCCGAACACATCGCCAGTGCCCCAGCCATCACGCGCAGCCTGTTCCCCGTAGTTACCGAGCCACCACAGCGATTGCTCATGCAGGCGCTTCCAACGGGCCGGATCAATTCCCCCGCGCGGCTGGCACGGATCGACCTGGGTCAACGCCCGAGACCAATCCCTCGCAAGACTATCGGCAACCACCCTTGGGACATTAGGGACGTTAGGGACAATAGGTGCCGGAAGGGGGCTTTTGTCCCTATTGTCCCTATTGTCCCGGCCCTGCTGGACGCTTTCAGCATATTCACGCCAGCCCATCATGCAGCCCCATGCACAGCCGGATTGACGAGATAATCTAGGCGCTGCCTTCCGGGCGTCTCTCCATCCCTCGAAAGGTCAGGCATCAACCACCCAGCATCGACAAGATATTCCACGGTCGCGTTCATCACTTCGCTAGACCGAAGGCCGGGAAGGCTTGTCTTGTGAGGGGCGCGCTTCAATGTCCGCAGGTTGATCCTATCGAAGCCTCGCTTGACGATATAGCGGGCGAGGATCGAAGCGTTGCGCTCCACCTTCGGCAATGCCGCGTCCCCATAGACACGCTCCGACATTGGCTTGGCGTAATCGTCCACCCATTCAGCCGCAGCGATAAGGGACTCCGCCGACACTTCGCGCGGCTCTGCATCGCCATCCCATGCCCACGCCATCAACTCGGACACCAGCGCCAGCCGCAGAACCGTGCCATCCATTTTCCCGACAAAGGATTTGAACAGCGCCGAGGCGTCGTCATCAAGCGCGGCATTGTCCTGTTGCCAGCGCTCGAAAATATCGGCCGCATGGTCGGAAAGGGGCAGCGTGATATGCGATTGCCTTCCTTCGCTATCCTGTCCCCACGAAAGGCCATCGAGACGACGATAGACTCCTTCAAGCGCCCCCATGTCGGCAGCTTGCCGGGGACGACGCACCACGCCCAGCTTGTCAGGCCACGCCCACAGGAACCGGGCAACAAGGCCATCGTCAGGGGACGACAGCAGCGCATCGGCCAACTTGGCAGGTTGTATGCCTCCGCAGACAGTGATTCCGTTGAAGGGAACAATAATCGGCCCCTTGGCAGAAGTCTTGCGATCAATCGTGTAAGGCCGACCGCCATAGGCTTCTAGCCAGAACTCCCGATCCCCACCGGAGCTATAGCGATTGAAGGAACTGAACCATCCGGCCAATTCATCACGGAAATGCAGTGTTCCTTGCGGATTACCCTCCAGGATCGCCCCGACCGCTTCCGGCGTTGCGTCCATTATGACCGTGCGACGACGCACAGGTTCTTGCGGTTCCTCTGCATCATCCGGCATCGGCGGCGAAGGCAGGCCATCTTTGACGGCCTTCGCCAGCTTGTCCTGCCAGTTCTTCTTTGCAGCCTTCGCGCACTCTGTCCGCTCCTGCCAATTCCGAATTGCGGACTGGTGGCTTTCGGCATGGTCACGCTCGATTGCCCGGAGAGGTTCCGTCACCACATCGAGAGCCGGGGATTTGCGCGAGCTGGGATCACCAACCACGCCGACCCACAAGATGCAGGGTTCAGACCAAGGCGATGTTGCGTAAGGGCGAACACGGCGTTTTCCGCCGATCAGGCTGGCGCAGGACGACAGGAAAGCAAGCGCAGGATAATCGGGCGGCGTGCTGGTGCCTTCCGCAATATCTGCCAGCAGGGAGAAGGCTTCACCGAACAGGCCTGTAGGCATCGGCACAGGCGACCGACGCCCAGCGTTCAGCACCGACATATCTGGTACCGACCAGATGTTGATCCGTTCGCCTTCATCGAAGCGCGATTGTATTGATTGAGCCGTCATTGCGCGGCCTCCATAAGTTCTGAATTGAAGTCCTTGTGTCCCTCGCGCGGAAAGAACGTCCGCACGGTAAGGCCACGTTGAGCGAAGGCGCTGGCAGCTTTGGCTACCGCCGAGCGCCCGGAGGCGTCATTGTCGCCCCCGATAGCCACTTGCTGCACTTCGGCAGGGAAACGCAGCTTAGGCAGCATCACATCGCCAGTGACAGCCCACACAGGGCGGGACAGGCATTGCAGCAGCGTCAGCCCTTCCTCCGGCCCAGCAACGGCCACCAGTTCGCCGCCATCGAGGGGGGCCAGTCGGATCGCACCGCCACCGACCGGGCCGAGCGATAGCTTGGCTTTCGGAACGTCAGCCTTCCCTCTGCCATTGGGAGCCAGATAGACCCTTTGAATGCCCTGCAACGGGCCTTCCGGCGACGACACGCAGCAGACGAGGCAAGGCAGGTCCGGGCCGCTCTTTCCGTAAGGAAGTACTGCGAAACGCAGGGAGGGCGGCGGTTCAATCGTGATACCGCGCCAGCGCAAGTAGGTTTCGGCTGGCGTGCCGTCGACAGATCCAGCGGCGCGCCAAATCGCCAAGGCTTCGTCCGAACGGTCGTTTGTGTCATTCGCAGGCAGGGGTGGAAGCGACACCGAGGGCAATTCACCTTCACCCAGCAGCGCCGCAGCTTCACGCAGACCGACACCGTGCCACGCCTGGACAAAATCCAGCACGTCGCCGCCAGCACCGCACCCGAAGCAATAGAAGCGTTCGCCGCCACTGTAGATGGTGAATGAAGGCGTGCGTTCGTGATGTAACGGACAGCAGCACTTCCATTCACTCCCAGCCCGCCTAAGCTTCGCCCCGGCACCCACCACCACATCGGGGAGCGGGTATTGAGCGCGGATTGCATCGAGGTCGAGCGGCTGGAATTGCTGCCGGGTGCCACGATAGACCCTTTGATTGAAGTCCATCATACCGACACCCTCCCAAGGCGGCTGGCACCCTTGCGGTTCGGATATTCCGGCAGCTTATCGAGGGCGAACAGGAGGGCGCGCTTTTCGTTGCCCAGCATGAAGCGGTGCAGGATTGCGAAGCTACTGCCGCTCGCGCTTTCGTGGACGACTTCAATCGCCTTGTCGTTCGCCTCTACGTGGATAAGGCCACGGCCCTCTAGATCGCCCAGTCCATCCGGCAGGTCGAGGACACAGCGAAGGGGACGCAGTGCGACGAAGGCCCGCGCATGATCCACGGCCAGGTCATACGGTCGCGGCAGACAGAGGGGATCAGGCCCGCTCTTTGGCGACCATGACACCGCAGACCAGCCATTACCGAAAGGGGCAACGGAAACGTGCGTCAGACCACAGCGCACAGCGGTTGGCCGTGCGGCCTCTATTGCGGCTTGCGTTGGCTTGAAGGGAGAGTTCATGCCTGCCCTCCATTCCAACGTGCTGCCAAGGCGTTCGGCTTGCGAACCACCTGTTGCCGCCAGATGCTTTCCGCTTCGCGCTTGCTGATCCGGCGATTACCCTGGATCACTTCGCGCCCAGCGTTGAAGCGACGGACCGAGGCCAGCAATTGATTGCCAAAAAGACGAACAGACGCTATATCTTGCGCCTCGATTGCAAGCCCGCCAAGGATGCGTTCGATTTGGGGGTCGCGCACGCTAAGCGTGTTGCGGCCCCTGCGCTTTTCAGGGAGCGTTCCCCTTGCGAGAGCGCCCATTATTCACACCGCTTCCGATGTGGAATTGCGAACGTGTTCAGCTAACCACGCATCAGTCATTTCTGGGTCGTAACGGACCAAGCGGCCAAGCTTGAGAAATGGAGGTCCGTCGCCTTTGCACCGCTGGTTCGCTAGTGTTTTCGGGGCAAGCCCAATTCGGGCAGCTTCCTGCTCTTCTGTATGTAGTTTTTTCACCATGCATCTCCGTCCGGCCCATCACCATAATGGACCTTCGGGAAGCATGATTATCAGCGGGGATTCGCTGGGATTTGAACCGTGCCAGAAATCAAGTTTCTCTCTGGAAACGCCGGTATTCGCCCCAGCAGGCTCGGACGCGCCGGGGACTAATCTGGACCTGATAGTACCAGGAGGCCCAGCGGGAGACGACCGCATACACGTAATCCCGAGTAGCATAGGACCGCAATTCAAGATCATAGCCGCGCGGCACATCATCGGGATCGGGATCACCGGAAAGTTTGCGGTTGGTTGCTAGACTGAAACCTAGGTCTTCTCTGGCTTCTTCTCCCTCATAGGAGTTCTCCCAATGGCGAAGTCCATCTCGCCGCAGGATCTCGAGGGACCTAGATTGCGCATCTCTCACCCCGCAATCAATCATAGCCTGATCGAACTTAGTGTCCGTCGTCAGAACATTTGGCACAACTCGCGGCGTAGATCAGCGGAGTGTGGGCCTCGTCTCGGATTGA
>NZ_BAABHV010000007.1:0-11732 GCF_039542285.1 Erythrobacter westpacificensis | reverse complement strand
GCCATGACCCATCTGGTGCGCATCGGTCTCGATAATGTTGTGGGCGGCTATGTCGGCGTGGTTCCAGCCGCCGCACAGGGCAAAGCGATGCGCAGCATTCCCATGATCGGCACCGAGGAAGTCGCGCGCAGGCTCGGTCAGGACAGCGGCGAGTGGATCCTGCTCGACGTGCGCGACGCGGACGAACGACGAGAAGCAAGTATTGACGGCTCAGAACATATCTATGTCGGTGAGCTCAACACGCAGTGGGAAGAGCTCGACCGCGGCCGCCACTACACGCTGATGTGCGCGAGCGGTATGCGGGCGAGCGTTGCTGCGGGCTGGCTGGCAAGTCGCGGTTTCGACAAGATCGATATCTATCTTGGCTCGATGGGCGCTTGGAAGCAGCAAAGTTCATAGACGATCACAGCGTTCATGCTTCTTTCAATCCCATATTTCCCCGAAGCTCCGCTGTCGGCGAGCCGTGATTTTCCAAAGTCACAGGCTTGGCATGTACGGCATGCATTGGCCGTGATAGCGTCGATTGTCGGCCGGGACTGGCTCAGGCTAGAAAGTGGCGAATGGCCGAGGCAATGGTTGCGCCTTTTTCCTCAAGCACATGCATTCTTGTCGGTAAGCCGCAAAGTCTCTAGGGTTCCGAAGATGGTTCGGTTGCGTTCCTTTTTGCTGACATTGCTTTGCATTGGTTTCGTGATCCAATCACCCGTGCAGGCGATGCCTACGCCCGAAGCGGAGAAGATGCTCGCTTCCGATTGTGCTGAAATGATGCACCACTCTGAAGGCGATGGGCCCATACACAGCCATCACGGCAGTCCTGATGCACCTTGTGAAGACATGTCGGCCGATTGCTTGCTTGCCACAAACGCGGTTTCTCCTGTCTGGGTAGGCAGCAGTTCATCGCTGTCTGGCGCCAAGCCGTTCATTGAGGGCCCATTGTATTTGTCGAGCATTTCTCCCCCACTCATCAGCCGCGTTTCTACGCCCGACTGTCCACCTCCACGAACCTGACTTGATTGCACGAACTGAGGGCGAATTCTGCCTTCTGAATGCGTGGTCTTAACGCTGCAATGCACCGCCATTGCCGCCGGACCTCGGCACGCAAATCAAGTGAGATTTTTCCATGAAATGGTCCATAGGCGGTATCCTTGCCGCCGCCCTGATGCCGGCGCAGGTCGTGCTCGCGCAGCCGGTTGGCTACGAAGAAGCCTTGCAGGCAGCGCGCGAGGATCAGCCGCTGCTCCAGGCCGCGCAATTGCGTATCGACGGCACGCGAGATGCCTCGGATGCCGCAGATGAGCTGCCCGATCCTATCTTGCGTGGCGGGATTGCAAACCTGCCAATCACGGGGCCTGTAGCGTTCGAGTTTGATCGCCAGCTTCCAACGCAGATTGCTGTTGGCATTGAGCAACCAATCCCGAACCTTGCACGGCGCAGAGCCCGTAGAGGCGTAGCGGGCGCAGATGTAGCCGTCGCTCAGATGCGGCTTGGAGTTGCTCAGCAGCGGATCGATATCGCCACATCAGCGGCCTGGATCGACTTGTACTATGCCGAAGAGAAGCTCGCCTTCGCCCATACGGCGCTGAGCGATCTGCGCAGGCTTCAGCCGGTGGCAAACAGCGCTGTCGCGTCGGGGGCAGCCCGTCCGGCCGAAAGCCTTGCCATTCGCCGCGAGCTCCTTGTGATCGAAGATGCAATCACAAGAATTGAAGCCGAAAGAGATGCCGCGCGCGCCATGCTCTCGAGCTACATTCACACAGACGACCCTACTATCGCGGGTAATGCGCCAGCGGCCGATGTCGACAGCGGCAGCCTCGAACAAGCTCTGGACCTTAACCCCGTCATCCGTCTTGCCGATGCTGCCACCGGACGCGCAGAAGCGAACGCCGACCTCGCGCGCGCCGACTTGCGCCCCGACTTCGGAGTGAGCGTAAACTATGGCCGACGCGACCCTGCCTTCGGAGACGCATTCTCTGTCATGGGATCGGTTACCCTGCCCATCTTCACCGATCAACGTCAAAAGCCCCGCATTCGTGCCGCCGAGGCAGAGGCTGCCGCTACGCAGGCTGAGCGCGATGATCGGTTGCGGGCACTGCGTGTGCAATTCGAATCCGATCTCGCCACGTGGCGCAGTGCGAAGCGCCAATGGGAACGCGCCCACGATGAATTGCTGCCGCTGGCCCGCCAAAGGGTTGAGCTGGAGACGGCGAGCTTTGCTGCCGGAAACGCAGACCTGATCGATGTGATTGCAGCAAAGGCGGATTTGGCCTTGCTCGATCTTGAAATCTTTGAACGCGAAGCTGCGACCGTGGAATGGGCCGAGATGCTTCGCTTGACTTACGGGGAGCAGCAGCCATGAGCAATACAGTCGACAGCTCGGGCCCTACGAAGCGAACCTATGCAATCATGGCAGGCGTCGCGCTTGTCAGCCTCGGCGCGGGATATGCGCTCTCGCTTATAGGCGGTGAGAGCGAGGGTGGGATCTCCGGTTCCGATGCGGCAGAATGCGAAGAGGTGCTTTACTGGTACGATCCGATGGTGCCCGGACAGCGCTTTGACGAGCCTGGCAAATCGCCCTTCATGGACATGATGCTGGTTCCCAAGTGCGCGGGAGAAGCTGCGGAAGCGGGCGTCCGGATTGATCCGGGCCTGGTCCAGAATTTCGGCATTCGCACCGCAGCGGCAGAGTTCGGAGTTCTCGAGCCAGAAATTACCGTAACGGGCGTCCTGGCCTACAACAGCCGAGATGTTGCCATCGTCCAGCCAAGAGCGGGCGGTTATGTTCAACGAACCTACGGACTTGCCAAGGACGATGTGGTGGGTCGAGGCACTCCGATAGTCGACATTCTCGTCCCTGATTGGGGCGGCGCGCAGCGCGAGTACATTGCTGTGCTCGATACTGGCGATAAGGCGCTGGCAGATGCGATGCGGCAGCGAATGCGATTGCTCGGCATGACAAACGCGATGATCGCATCCGTTGAACGCACACACCGCGTCCAGAACACGTTTACAGTCACCGCACCTGTTGGCGGCGCTGTAACAATGCTCGGGGTGCGTCCAGGCATGACCGTGATGGAAGGTCAGACACTCGCGGAGATTACAGGCTTCTCGCCGATATGGCTGGAAGCCTCAGTGCCCGAAACACAGGCCGCAAATATCCGGCAGGGCCAGCCCATCAGTGCGACCCTGGCAGCGTATCCGGATCAGCGATTTGCGGGACGGATTGTTGCCATCCTTCCTAGCGCCGATGCAGCAAGCCGGACGATCACCGTCCGGGCTGAGTTGCCAAACCCGCGCGGCAGGCTGAAGCCGGGCATGTTCGCGCAGGTGTCGCTTTCACCCGACACACGGCGAGCCTTGCTGGTACCGTCGGAGGCGGTCATTCGAACCGGACGCCGAAATCTCGTGATGCTCAAGCAGGATGAAGGCGCGTTCCTGCCTGCCGAGGTCGAAATCGGGCGCGAAGCGAATGGCAAGACAGAGATACTCGCAGGCGTTGCGGAGGGCGAGCAGGTCGTCACTTCAGGTCAGTTCCTGATCGACTCCGAAGCAAGTCTTGGCGGGATCGACGTCAGGTCGATCGATGGGACCATGAGCATGGCGTCGGACGGCTCGCCAAAGATGAGGGCATACACCGCTACGGGAAGAGTGACGAAAATCGCTGGTGCTTCGATCACTCTCAACCACGCGCCGGTTCCCGCCCTCGAATGGCCAAGCATGGTCATGCCCTTCGCCCTCGCCGACGCCGCTCTAGTTGACGGTATTGAACCGGGCGACAAGGTCGAGTTTACCTTCTCGCAGCACGACACCGGTCCGCGCATCGAATCCATTCGGAAGACCGACCAATGATCGCGCGCATAATCGATGCCTCGATCGCCAATCGGTTTTTCATCGTTCTGGCGGCCTTCGCGGTCACGCTCGCCGGCTTCTGGGCGGTGCGCGCAACGCCGGTCGATGCGATCCCCGATCTGTCTGATGTCCAGGTCGTGGTGCGGTCTAATTATCCGGGCCAAGCTCCGCGCATCGTTGAGGATCAGGTCACATACCCGCTCGCAACGACGATGCTCTCGGTGCCGGGCGCGGAAACAGTGCGCGGGTATTCGATGTTCGGCGACAGCTTCGTCTATGTGATCTTCGAGGATGGGACGGACCTCTACTGGGCGCGTTCGCGCGTGCTCGAATATCTCAACCAGGTGCAAAACGAATTGCCCGAAGGTGTGACCAGCTCGCTCGGGCCGGACGCGACGGGCGTGGGCTGGATTTACGAATATGCGTTGGTTGACCGAACTGGGAACAGCGACCTTGCTGGGCTCAGAAGCCTTCAGGACTGGTTCCTGCGCTATGAGCTTCAGACCATTCCGGGCATCGCAGAGGTCGCCAGCGTGGGCGGCATGGTCAAGCAGTACCAGGTCGTGCTGGAACCCTACCGGATGGCTTCGCTTGGCGTCACTTACAGCGATGTCGTGCGCGCCATACAAGCTTCCAATCAGGAGGCTGGCGGATCGGTGGTTGAAATGGGTGAGGCCGAGTTTATGGTCCGCGCTTCAGGCTATCTCACGTCTCTCGACGACTTCCGGCAGATCCCTCTCAAATCAGTCGGGAACGGTATACCGGTTACTCTATCCGATATCGCCACGATCCAGCTTGGCCCCGAAATGCGGCGAGGAATCGCCGAACTCAATGGCGAAGGCGAAGTCGCAGGCGGTATTGTTGTGCTTAGACAAGGCGAGGATGCGCGGGCAACGATCGCGGCTGTCGAAGAGAAGCTCGACGTGCTCCAGGCCAGTCTTCCTGAAGGGGTCGAGATTGTCACGACCTATGATCGTTCGAAGCTGATCGACGCCTCGATCGAAAACCTGACCGGAAAACTCATCGCCGAATTTATCATCGTCGCGATCGTTTGCGCACTGTTCCTGTGGCATGTGCGATCAGCATTGGTGGCGATCGTCACGCTTCCATTGGGGGTGCTGGCGGCCTTTATCGTGATGCGGTTCCAGGGGGTCGATGCGAACATCATGTCCTTGGGCGGCATCGCCATCGCAATCGGCGCGATGGTCGACGCTGCCATCGTCATGATCGAGAACGCGCACAAGCATATCGAGCATTGGGAAGAGGACCATCCCGACGAGAAGATGTCCAACGATGAGCGCTGGAAACTGATTGCGGACGCATCGAAAGAGGTGGGGCCAGCGCTGTTTTTCAGCCTCCTGATCATAACCCTATCGTTCCTGCCGGTGTTTACTCTGCAGGCGCAGGAAGGGCGGCTCTTCTCCCCACTGGCCTTTACCAAGACCTATGCCATGGCGGCGGCCGCCATTCTGTCGGTGACGCTGGTTCCCGTTCTGATGGGCTGGCTGATCCGCGGGAAGATACCCAAGGAGGACACCAACGTCCTCAATCGCTTGCTGACCAACGCCTACCGGCCCGGTCTTGATTGGGTACTGCGCCGACCGAAAACCACTTTGGTTGTGGCAGGCCTCGTATTCCTTACAGCGCTGGTCCCGTTCACCCGCCTTGGAGGAGAATTCCTGCCGCCGCTCGACGAAGGCGACTTGCTTTATATGCCAAGCGCGTTGCCTGGTCTGTCTCCTGGTGAAGCGTCGGCATTGCTTCAGCGGACTGATCGACTGATCAAATCCGTACCCGAAGTCGACACCGTGTTCGGCAAGGCAGGACGCGCGGATACCGCAACAGACCCGGCGCCGCTCACGATGTTCGAGACGACCATCCGGTTCAAACCTCGAGAAGAGTGGCGACCCGGAATGACGCCGGAGAAGCTCGTCGAAGAGCTTGATCGTGCGGTGCAGGTGCCGGGGCTCGCCAATGTCTGGGTGCCCCCGATCCGCAATCGCATCGACATGCTCGCGACCGGTATCAAGAGCCCGATAGGCGTGAAAGTGTCTGGCGAGAACCTTGGCGAGATCGAGCGCGTGGCGTTGCAGGTCGAGAATGTCGCAAAACAGGTTCCCGGCGTCAGCTCCGCTTTGGCAGAGCGTCTTTCGGGAGGCCGCTATGTCGATGTGGACATCGACCGGGTCGCTGCGGCGCGTTTCGGGCTGAATATCGCCGATGTTCAGCAGATTGTGTCAGGCGCGATCGGCGGCGCGAATATCGGCAGAACGGTCGAAGGATTGGCGCGATATCCCATCAATGTGCGCTATCCGCGCGAGATCCGCGACAGCCTCGCAGAACTGCACGCGCTGCCTTTGCTAACCCCCTCTGGCCAGCAAATTACGCTCGGCACCGTAGCGCAGGTGAGCGTCAGCGATGGCCCCCCGATGCTCAAGAATGAGCAAGGCCGTCTCATCAGCGTGGTCTATGTCGATACGCGCGGGCGCGATTTGACCTCGGTCGTAAGCGATCTTCAGGCGGCAGTTTCAGAGGGCGTCGATCTGCCTGCCGGTGTAAGCATTTCCTACGCGGGCCAGTTTGAATATCTCACCCGCGCCAATGAGCGGTTGCAGGTCGTCGTTCCCGCGACGCTCGGCATCATTTTCGTTTTGCTGTACCTGATCTTCCGCCGCTTCGACGAAGCGCTACTTGTTATGGGCACGCTGCCCTTTGCCCTCACCGGCGGCTTCTGGCTGCTCTATCTGATGGGCTACAACCAGTCTGTTGCGACATCGGTGGGTTTCATTGCCCTTGCCGGGGTATCGGCGGAGTTCGGCGTTATCATGCTGATCTACCTCAAGTCTGCGCTGGCCCGGCGCAGCGGTGCCCTCGATGCGGACGGCGTGGGCGAAGCCATCAGGGAGGGCGCTCTTCTGCGCGTGCGTCCCAAGGCAATGACCGTGGCCGTCATTCTTGCCGGTCTCTTCCCGATCCTCATTGGAACCGGCGCAGGATCGGAGGTCATGAGCCGCATCGCCGCGCCGATGGTGGGCGGCATGATCACCGCGCCGCTGCTTTCGATGTTCGTTATCCCCGCCGCATATTTGTTGATGCGGCGCCCCCGGCCCGAACGGCCAACCCAACCCCAAGGAGAAGAAGAATGCGTACCACAACCCTCATGAGCCTACTGGCCCTCCCGCTGGCGCTGGCGGCCTGCGATTCTGGCCAGGACACTGCGGAGATGAACGACATGCCGATGGCAGAGAATGAAATGATCATGGACGGCGAAGAGATGCCGATGATGGACGCCGGCAGCATAATGCAGACCGCGAGTGCGCAAGGCACCGTCACCGCCATCGACGCCGAAGCGGGCACGATCACCGTCGACCACGGCCCGGTCCCAGCGATCGAATGGCCGGCGATGACGATGGCGTTCGAAGCCGATGAGCAATTGCGCAGCGAAGTAAGCGTCGGTGAGGGAATTGCCTTTGAATTTCGTACTGGTTCTGAAGGCAGTGTGATCACGTCGATCACGAAGGAGTAAATCGGTTGGGTGGTGCCAGGCAAATCTGGTGCCGCCCATCGCGAAACAGGAGGAGCATGATCCGGACACCCCCCATCACCCAAGCATTCCCCGTGGACCGCCGCACACTGATCAAAAGCGCTGGTTTTGCTGCTGCAGGCTTTGCCGCGTTCCCGCTTGCGGGATGCAAAGCGCAAGACGCATCGATGCTGGACAGCACTGACGGGTCCAATCCGCTCGCCATACCGCCCTTGCAGAGTGGCGAGATGGAGCAGGGCGCGCGGGTTTTCCGCTTGTCTTTGACCCCAGGCCAGAAGGAATTCGTCCCCGGTGTTGCTTCGCCCACCATCGGCATCGACGCACCCTATCTGGGACCGACGCTGGAAATGCGCCGGGGCGAGTGGGTGCAGTTCCATATCGACAACAAGCTGGCCGAAGGCGCTACGGTCCATTGGCATGGTTTCGAACTTCCTGCCGCAGCCGATGGCGGACCGCATCAGTTGATCCGTCCCGGCGAACGCTGGAGCCCCTCTTTCGAAGTTCGCCAGCGGGCTTCGCTCTACTGGTGTCATTCGCATTTGGAACGCGAAGCTGGGCCGCAGGTCTATGCCGGGCTTGCCGCGCCGATTTATGTTCGCGATGACGAGGAAGAGCGCCTCGACTTGCCGAGCGACTATGGTGTCGACGACATTCCGCTGATCGTTCAGGACCGCGTCATCGATGGATCTGGCCGGTTGGTGTACCCGCTGAGCATGCACACGCGGATGATGGGCGTGCGCGGGAACCGGATATTCGTCAACGGTACTGAAAACGCCGTGTTCGACGCACAGACAGGCCAATTGCGTCTGCGCATCCTCAACGGATCGAACGCCCGCTTTTACGATTTTTCGCTCGAAGGTGATCGTTCGATGCAACTGATCGCGAGTGATGGCGGCTTGCTCGATCGTCCGCACATCGTCCGCTCGGTGAGGCTCGCCCCGGGGGAGCGCGCGCAGGTCATCATCGATCTCTCGGAAGGACGCCCGCTTCGCCTTCTTGCCACCAGTCCTGAAAGCACCATGGGCATGATGGGCGGACGCGGACGCGGAATGATGGGCGGCGGGATGATGGGTCGCGGCAATAGCGGCGATGCTTCCGGAGACGTGTTTCAAATCCTCGATATCAGGCCGGCAAGGTCGGCTCAGCCAGCCAGGGTGCCGACACAGCTGGCATCGCTTGCCCCACCTGACCCGTCGTCAGCCGTCCGAACCCGGCGTTTCGTTCTCGACATGGGCATGATGGGCGGCGGAATGTCCATTAACGGTGCTGCGATGGACATGAATGTGATCAACGAACGTGTGCCGGTCGGCCAATGGGAAATCTGGGAGATCGCCAACGCTTCGATGATGGCCCATCCGTTTCATATCCATAACGCCCAGTTTCGTGTGATCGACCGCGATGGGCGAGCACCCCCACCATTGGAAACCAGTTTGAAGGATACCGTGATCGTCAACCCGCGCGAGCAGGTACGCCTTCTCCTGCGTTTTGAAGAACACACCGACCCAGACCTGCCCTACATGTATCACTGCCACATTCTCGAACACGAGGATGCAGGCATGATGGGGCAGTTCGTAGTCGTGAAGAGCTAGGAAGGACAGGCGATGAGCAAGAACGAGAGCGTAATCGAGGGTACTGCGATCGACCCGGTTTGCGGCATGAGCGTTGCAATCGACGGGGCTCAGCATATCGCGACGCATGATGGCGCGAAACACTATTTCTGTTCGCCGCGCTGTCACGACAAGTTCGTCACCGATCCCGAGCTCTATCTCTCGGGCGCGCATCTCGACGCGGTCGAGGATGTGCCCGAAGGCACGATCTACACCTGCCCGATGCACCCTGAAATCCGCCAGCCCGGGCCAGGTTCATGCCCGATTTGCGGCATGGCGCTCGAACCGGAAACGGTTTCGCTGGGCGATGGCCCCGACCCCGAACTGGTCGACATGCGGCGTAGGTTCTGGTGGAGCGCACTGCTTACGCTGCCTCTGTTCGTCTACGCGATGAGCGACATGGCACCGGGGCTCAGTTTCGACGGGCTGATCGAACCTGCCTGGGCGCAATGGGCGCAGTTTGCCCTTGCCACACCGGTTGTTCTTTGGGGAGCCTGGCCGTTCTTCGTTCGGGCCATCCAGTCGCTCAAGACGCGCAATCTCAACATGTTCACGCTGATCGGGTTTGGCGTTGCCATCGCCTATCTGTTCAGCGTGGTGGCGACGGTCGCGCCCGATCTGTTCCCTGCAGCGTTCCGCGACCATTCGGGACGGGTCGGGGTCTATTTCGAGGCGGCAGCGGTCATAACCACGCTTGTCCTGCTCGGACAGGTCCTCGAGCTCAAGGCCAGGGGCTCGACCTCGAGCGCCTTGCGCGCATTGCTCGAGCTGGCACCGCCCAGCGCGGTCAAGATCTTCGGCTCCGGCGATGAGCGCGAGGTGCCGCTCGACCAGCTGGCCACAGGCGATCGTCTGCGCGTCCGCCCCGGCGATAAGGTTCCGGTCGATGGAGAAATCGAGGAGGGATCGAGCGCCATCGACGAATCCATGATCAGCGGCGAACCGCTTCCGGTCGCCAAACAGGCTGGCGACACAGTCATCGGCGGCACAGTCAACCAGACTGGTGGGTTCATTATGCGCGCAACCGGCGTGGGCAAGGACACGATGCTGTCCAAGATCGTCCAGATGGTGGCCGAGGCGCAGCGCAGCCGCGCACCGATCCAGCGACTGGCGGATCAGGTGGCGGGCTGGTTTGTGCCTGCGGTGGTGGTGATAGCCATCGCCACCTTCGTGGTCTGGGGAATCTGGGGTCCCGCACCTGCGCTTGCCTACGCATTGGTCAATGCCATTGCGGTCCTGATCATCGCTTGTCCCTGCGCGCTTGGTCTCGCTACGCCGATGTCGATCATGACCGGCACGGGCAAGGGTGCCCAGCATGGCATCCTGATCCGCAATGCCGAGGCGCTGGAGACACTCGAGAAGATCGATACGCTAGTGGTCGACAAGACCGGCACGTTGACGATGGGCAAGCCCGATCTGGTGGCGGTGACGCCAGCAGAAGGAATCGACGAAGCCGATTTCCTGGCTGCGGTTGCAGGCGTCGAAATGGGGAGCGAACATCCGCTGGCCCACGCCATCGTCGAAGGTGCGCGGACGCGCGGGGTCTCGCCCGCCAATGCCACGGATCTCGCTTCGACGACCGGGGAAGGTGTTGAAGCCAATGTCCAGGGCCGCCGGGTTGCGATCGGCAATGAGAAGATGATGCGGCGCGTCGGGATCGATGACGAGGCCTGGCTCGGCACGGCCGAAAGTGGCCGCAGGCAGGGTCAAACAGTGATGTTCGTGGCATTCGATGGCCGTCCGGCAGGGCTCATCGCGGTGGCCGATCCGATCAAGCCTACCAGTGCAGCGGTCATTGCGGCACTGCACAAGCGCGATATCCGGGTCGTTATGCTCACGGGCGACAGCCGCGGCACTGCCGAAGCGGTCGCCCGTGAAATGGGAATCGACGAAGTGCATGCGAATGTCTCGCCCGAAGACAAGCACCGCAAGATCGAAGAGCTGAAAGCGCAAGGTCGCCGGGTCGGCATGGCCGGGGACGGGATCAACGATGCTCCTGCGCTGGCTGCCGCCGATGTTGGTATTGCGATGGGCACCGGCACCGATGTCGCAATCGAAAGCGCAGGCGTGACGCTGGTTCGCGGCGACCTGACAGGAGTGGTGCAGGCCATCGTGCTGTCGCGTGGGACGATGCGCAACATCCGGCAGAACCTGTTTTTCGCCTTCGCTTACAACACACTCGGCATTCCGGTCGCGGCAGGCGTGCTGTATCCCTTCTTCGGAGTGCTGCTCAGCCCGATGATTGCGGCCGCAGCCATGAGCCTCTCTTCCGTATCGGTGATAGGCAATGCGCTGCGGCTGCGGGGTCTGCGCCTCGAAGTCTGACAGGCCAAACTTCAGCCATGCGCGTTTTTCCAAGCGCCCATGGAACCGAGATAGATGTCGAGGCGCTTGAAGCCCTGGCTTGCGAGCCAGCCTGCCGCAACGCTCGCCCGCATGCCGCTCGCGCACATCAGCGTGTAGTGGCGGTCGCGGTCGAGCTCTTTCCATCGCTTGTTGAGCTCACCGACATAGATATGCTCTGACCCGTCGATGCTTGCATCTTGTCGTTCGTCCGCGTCGCGCACGTCGAGCAAAGTCCATTCGCAGCTGTCTTGATCGAGCCTGCGCGCGACTTCCTCGGTGCCAATCATGGGAATGCTGCGCATCGCTTTGCCCTGAGCAGCGGCTGGAACCACGCCGACATAGCCGCCCACAACATTATCGAGACCGATGCGCACCAGATGGGTCATGGC
>NZ_BAABHV010000006.1:0-116664 GCF_039542285.1 Erythrobacter westpacificensis | reverse complement strand
CAGACGCTGGAAACGGACGAAAATGGTGGCGAGATCATCATGCCCTCGGGTAACCCAGCAGGGCTCACCACCTTCACTCCGCCAGCAGTGCCAGCAGCGCAAAGCTCGCCAGCCAGTGCGAGCCCATGTAGTCGCCGTCGATCGCTTCCAGCGAGGCGGCGAAGTGCTCGTCCGCGAGGGCCCGCAACTTATCGGCGCGGGGATTGCCGAGGCTGGGCGCAATGCTGTGCAAGGTCCAGGCGCGGCTGAGGTTGAGGCCGTCGAGGTGCGCCATCTTGCCGTCCGTCGGGTCCGACACCGTCACCGGCGCGCAGGATGTTTGCAGCCAGCCGCCTTCTGGCAGGACGCGGTCAAACCATCCGGCGAAATCGTCAGGCGGCATCACCCGCTGCATCAGCAGGGCGACCGAAAGCACCGGCGAGAGGAAGGAATCGCCGCCGATGTCCCAGCCGCGATATTCTTTCAGGTCCCCGAAGTTCGCTTGCGCATAGTCCGCGATCAGTTCCTTCAGGTCCGGATCAAAGGCGTCGGCCCAATCGTCCGCCAGCGTCAGCGCGAAGGCCGTGTTGGCGTGGGTGCCGGTTGTGATCGGCCAGGTGAGCTTGGGCAGGTAGTCCGCGAAGCCCGTGGCGAAATGGTGCGCGAGGGGTTCCAGCGAGGTCGCCCAGTCGCGGTCCGCGTGGCGGCTGGATTCGAGATGCAGGTAGAGAAGCCACGCCCAGCCGTAGGGCCGTTCGAACCCGCGCGATTCCGGGCGTCGCGCATAGGAGAGTTCGGCAGCGAGCTTGTCCGTGGTGAATGTCTCATCCGCCAGATCGGCGATTTGCGTGGCTTCCGGTGCGTCGGGGAACAGCCGGCGCAGGGTCAGCAGTGTCCACCAGCTGTGCACGCACGAATGCCAATCGAAGCTGCCGTAGAAGGCCGGGTGCAGTTCGCGCGGGGTCTTCGCATCGGCATCGCTACCCATCACGTGACCCAGCGAGTTGGGATATTCCTGCCCCACATGGCCCAGCGCGGTGCGGGCGAAGCGGCAGGCGAGCGGTTCGTCCAATGCCTTCATGCCTTGCCGTAGCCTCCACCGCCCGGCGTGCGGATCACGATCATGTCGCCTGGTGCCATGTCCGCCCCGCCGGTTGCGCCGAGGTCCAGGACGGTGCCGTCGGCGCGTTCGACGTAGGTTTCTCCGGGCAGCGCATCGCCCCCGCCTGCAATGCCGCGCGGTGGCACCTTGCGGCGGTTGGCGAGGATCTGCGCGCGCATTGGCTCTGTGAAGCGGATCGCCCGTTCCACCCCTTCGCCGCCGTGCCACTTGCCTGTGCCGCCGGAGCCTGTGCGGATCGTGAATCGCTCCACGCGGACGGGCAGGCGGGTTTCCAGCACTTCGGGATCGGTGAGGCGCGAATTGGTCATGTTGGTCTGCACCGCATCGGTGCCGTCATGTCCCTCGCCCGCGCCGGATCCACCGGCGATGGTCTCGTAATACTGGCGGGTGTCATCGCCGAAGGTGAAATTGTTCATCGTGCCCTGTGCCGGGGCAAGCGCGCCCAGCGCAGCGAACACGGCATCGGTGACGACCTGGCTAGTTTCCACGTTGCCCGCCACCACGGCAGCGGGCGGCCGGGGCGCGAGCATCGAGCCTTCGGGCACCACGATCTCCACCGGGCGCAGGCAGCCGTCGTTCAGCGGGATGTCGTCGTCGATCAGGCAGCGCAGGCAATAGAGCACGGCGGCCCGGGTGATGGCGGCGGGCGCGTTGAAGTTGTTCGGCAATTGCGCGCTGGTGCCGGTGAAATCGAAGCGGGCGGTCTGCGCCTCCCGGTCGATGCTGACGGCGACGCAGACCTCGGCCCCGTTGTCCATCGCGTAGGTGAAGCTGCCGGATTTCAAACGCTCCACCAGCGCGCGCACCGCTGCCTCGCCGTGGTCCAGCGCGTGGCCCATGTAGGCCTTCAGCACGTCGCGACCGTGCTCGCTGGCGGCATCGGCAAGCAGGTCCGCCCCGCGCGCGCAGGCAGCGAGTTGGGCCTTGAGGTCAGACAAGTTGCGCGCCGGGTTTCGCGCCGGATATTCGTCGGAGGTCAGCAGGGCGCGCAGGTCCTCGGCGCAGAATCGCCCCTCGTCCACCAGCAGAACATCGTCCAGCCGCACGCCTTCCTCGGCGATGCTGGCGCTGTCGGGCGGCATGGAGCCGGGCGCGGTGCCGCCGAGATCGGCGTGGTGCCCGCGCGCGGCGACGAAGGCGGCGGGCTGCGTGCTGTCATCTGACAGGAACACCGGCACGATCACGGTCACGTCCGGAAGGTGCGTGCCGCCAGCGTACGGATCATTGAGGCAGTAGGCATCGCCGCGCCGGATGCCGCGCTCGCTGCCCGCACGGTTCTCCACAATGCGGCGGATGCTGGCCGACATCGAGCCGAGGTGCACCGGGATATGCGGTGCGTTGGCGATCAGTTCGCCTTCGCCGGTGAACAGCGCGCAACTGAAATCCAGCCGTTCCTTGATGTTCACGGAGCTGGCCGTGCTTTCCAGCACGACACCCATTTCCTCGGCAATGGCCATGAACATGTTGTTGAACACCGCGAGGCGGATAGGGTCCACCTGCGTTCCCGTGGCAGGCGCGTGCTTGCGGGGCGAGATGCGCTTGAGGATCAAGGAGCCTTCCTCGGCCAGTGTCGCGCGCCAGCCCTTTTCGACGATAGTGGTGGAGCCGGGATCGGGGATCATCGCCGGGCCATCCAGCGCCTCTCCGGGCATGAGCGATCCGCGCTGTTCGACAACGGCCTGCTCTGCCAGCCCGCCGCTCATGCCGCGACCCTCCACGCTGAGAGCCTCGAGCACGATGGGCGCGTCCTCGTCCGACCAGCCGAAGCGGCGGCGGTGCTGTTCGCGGAAGTGCGCGTCGGCCTCGTCCGACAGCGGCAGGTCGAGCGTGGTGTCGCTGCCCTCGAACCGCAGGCGCATCCGGGGAATGAGTTCGATGTTTTCCTTCGCGATGCCCTGCGCGGTCAGGTCGTCGGTAACGGTGCGCTCTAGCTCTGCCAGCGCCTCGGAAAAGTCTTCTGTCAGAGGGCGCACGACGCCCGCCTCGCGCATGGAAACCACCGGGGCAAGGCCGATGCCGTAGGCGGACAGCATTCCCGCCAGCGGGTGGACCAGCACGGTTTCGATGCCCAGCTCGTCCGCCACGCGGCAGGCGAACTGCCCGCCCGCGCCGCCGAAGCAGGCGAGGGCATGGGTCGTCACATCGTGCCCGCGCGCAGTGGAGATGGTGCGGATGGCATTGGCCATCTCGTCCACCGCCAAGGTGAGGAAACCTTCGGCCAGCTCCTCGCGCGACATGGGTTCGGGCAGCTGCGCGATGATCGCGTCGATGCGCGCGGCAGAGGCATCCGGGTCAAGCGGCTCGTTGCCCTCGGGGCCGAACACCTTGGGGAATTCGGCAGGATCGATGCGGCCCAGCACGAGGTTGCAATCGGTTACGGTCAGCGGGCCGCCCTTGCGATAGCAAGCAGGGCCGGGATCCGCGCCCGCGCTGGCCGGGCCGACGCGCAGGGATTGGCCGTCGAACCGGCAGATCGAGCCGCCACCTGCCGCCACGGTGTGCACCTGCATCATCGGCGCGGCGATGCGGATGCCCGCCACCACGCTGTCTCCGGTGCGTTCGTATTCGCCGGAATAGTGGCACACGTCGGTGCTGGTGCCGCCCATGTCGAAGCCGATCAGCTTGTCGTATCCCAGCGCCTCGGCCGTCTGGACCATGCCCACGACGCCGCCAGCCGGGCCGGAGAGGACGGCATCCTTCCCGCGAAAGGCCCGCGCATCGGCAAGCCCGCCGTTCGACTGCATGAAGCGAAGCGAGCCATGTTCGGGCAGCCGCTTCGCCAGTTGGTCGACGTATTGTCGGATAACGGGCGAGAGGTAGGCATCGGCCACGCTTGTGTCGCCGCGCGGCACCAGCTTGATGAGCGGCGAGACTTCGTGACTGGCGCTGACCTGCGAAAAGCCCAGTTCGCGGGCGATCTCCGTCAGTCGCTTTTCATGGGCTTGGAAATGCCAGCCGTGCATCAGCACGATGGCGAGCGCTTCGTAGCCTTCCTTCCGCAGAGCCTCAAAGTCACGCCGCGCGGCTTCTTCGTCCAGCGGCACCAGCACTTCGCCATCGGCGCCTACGCGCTCGGCAATCTCGACAGTGCGGCTTTCCAGCCGCTCCGGTTTGACGATGTGCCGTGCGAAAATGTCGGGCCGCGCCTGGTTGCCGATCTTCAGCGCGTCGGCATGGCCGCGCGTGATCGCCAGGGCCACCCGCTCTCCCTCGCGCTCCAGCAGGGCGTTGGTGGCGATGGTGGTGCCGATGCGCAGTTCGGCAATCGGGCCCTCGCCGTGCTCGGCCATCAGCCGCCGCACCGCCTCGCTGGCGGCATCGGGATATTGCTCGGGATTGCTGGATAGAAGCTTGGTGGTGACGATTTCGCCCGCAGGCGTCTGGGCCACGACATCGGTGAAGGTGCCGCCGCGATCTATGGCGAAGCGATAGGATCCGGTCATGCCCTAGCAGCTAGGGAGGCAGGCCGCCCTTGTCGAGGCGTTGCCACCAACGCGTTTGGCAGGCAGGGTGGGCGAAAAGAACCTGAGAGTGCGGGGAGGCACAATGAAAGGCGATCAATTCACGCGGCGCGGTGCGATCGGCGCCGCCGGGGCAGCAACGCTGGCTGCGACCGTTCCGGGGCTGGCGCATACGCCGGGACGCAAGCCCAATTTCCTTTTCATCATGGCCGACGATCTCGGCTACGCGGACCTATCGTGCTACGGGCGGCGCGAGTATGAGACGCCGGTGCTGGACGGGCTGGCGGCGCAAGGGCTGAAATTCACCCACGGCTATGCCAACTCGGCAGTCTGCTCCGCCACCCGCGTCGGCCTTATAACGGGCCGTTACCAGTACCGCGTGCGCGTCGGGTTGGAGGAGCCCCTGGGCAACCGCGAGATCGGCCTCGAACCCTCGCACCCCACGATGCCGAGCATCTTGCGCGATGCAGGCTACCACACCGGCCTCGTCGGCAAGTGGCACCTTGGCTGGCTGCCGCGCTTCGGGCCGAAGCTGAGCGGCTACGACGAGTTCTGGGGCATCCGCGGCGGCGGTGTCGATTATTTCACCCACAACGTGAACGGCCAGCCGGACCTGTGGGATGGCGACGTGCAGGTCGAGGAGGTCGGCTACATGACCGACCTGATGGCCGACCGCGCCATCGAATACCTGGATGCCCGCGCCGGGGAAGCGGACAAGCCCTGGCTGCTGTCGCTGCATTTCACCGCGCCGCACTGGCCCTGGGAAGCGAACGATGCCAAGGGCCGTGCCGAAAGCGAGCGGCTGGCAGAGCACGGGCCGACGATCCCCGGCTCGCTCGACATCACGCATTTCGACGGCGGAGACATGGAAACCTACGCCGGGATGGTCACCAGCCTCGATGCGAACGTGGGCCGGGTGCTGGCGCGGCTTGCCGAGTTGGGCATGGAGCAGGACACCGTCGTGGTCTTCACCAGCGACAATGGCGGGGAACGTTTCAGCGATAACTGGCCCTTCACCGGCATCAAGACCGAGCTGCTGGAAGGCGGGATGCGGGTGCCGTTCATCGTCAAATGGCCGGGCCTCACCCTGCCGGGTACGGAGACCGACGTGCCTGCGCTGTCGATGGATTTCCTGCCCACGTTCCTTGCCGCCGCGGGCACCGCCCCGCATCCCGACTATCCCAGCGACGGGGTGGACCTGCGCCCGGTGCTGGCCGGCGGCACCCTGCCGGAGCGCACGCTGTTCTGGCGTTTCTGGGCGAAGGACCAGAAAGCTGCACGGCGCGGACGATACAAGTACCTGTCCATCGGCGGGGAGGAATACCTGTTCGACGTGGTGGCCGACCCTCTGGAACGCGGCAACCTGAAGTATCGCGAGGCGGAGATATTTGCCGACCTGAAAGGCCAGTTCAACGCGTGGAACGCGGGGATGCTATCCGATCCCGAAGCCTCTTCATATCGCTTCACGCCCAGGGAACTGGCGGATCACTTCGGTTGGGACAGCTGACAGTCCGATCCCTCGCTACCACGAAAAAGCCCCGCTCGCCTTGTGGCTCGCGGGGCTCATTTCCCTGACTTTCGGGTTTGATCGTCGGTTATGCCTCAAGAGGCGAGGCCGACTGGGATGGTCGCGTCCTGCTTCAGATAGACGCGATTGTCATCGACACGGTCGACTGAATCGAGCGGCATGTAATGGTGCATATCGTCCTTGCTGTCCGAACGGGTCAGCTTGATCTTGTCATCCTGGACATCGTCCACGGTTCCAAGGTGCTGGCCTTCGAAATTGGTGACTTCCATGTGTTCCTTGATGCGGAGCTTCTCGAACATGAAATTTCCTTTCTTTTTTATCGGCTTACATCCATACAACGGGCTATTAAGGCTCCCCGTTCCTCGCCTCGTCGCCGCTCGGCAACGGTCTGTGGAGAGGGCTGGTGAATGGGCGCGGGAGCGGGTGCGGAAACTCTGGCCAAGGCGGCGCGTATCGCTAGTCTGAGGCTCTAACGGAGGGACCATGGCCACCGGCGGATACGGCGCGCGCGCAAGAAGGCTGAACTGGAAACTGATCGTCCTGATCGTGCTGCTGCACTTGGCGGCGCTCTACGGCCTTGCCCGCGCGCTGGCGCCCGAATTCACCGCCAGCGTGATCGAGCAGGCGACGTCGATGGTAACGGTAACGGTCTCCACCTACGAGGAGGAGCCGCCCGAGGCCGAGCCGAGCATTTCGCCCCCGCAGCCCGATGAAGGTGCGGCAGCGGAAGCGGGCAGGGAGGCCGTCGCCCGCGAAGTGGTCGCCCCGCCGCAGCCGCTCCCGCGGCCCAGCCCGGCTCCGCGCGCAAGCTCGACCGGGGCCGCCAATGCCTCCGGTGCGACGGATAGTGGCGATGGCACCGGCGCGGGCGGCAGGGGCGACGGCACCGGCAGTGGCCGCAGCGGATCGGGACAGGGCGGTGCGGTCGCGGTCGGCCCCTCGGTCCGTTCGGGCGAATTGAACGAAGCACGCGATTTCCCCGTGCCCGAAGGCGGGCGCGCGGCGCGTTTCGGCAAGTCGGTGACGGTGCATTTCACCGTCACCACCGATGGGCGGGCGCGCAATTGTTCGGTCGCCAGCACGCAAGTGGATGCCGCCACTACGGCGCGGGTCTGTCCGCTTGTCGTTGAGCGTATCCGTTTTAACCCTGCCACCGCGCGCGACGGCACGCCGGTAGAGGCGCGCTATGGCTACCGTGTCGATTTCCGGGCGCGCTAGGCGGTTTGTCCTTGCGCCGGACCGATGAATTTTAGAGGGCTGGCACATGACGCTTATCCATCCGGTAATCCTGTGCGGAGGCAGCGGAACGCGCCTGTGGCCACGCAGTCGCAAGAGCAAGCCCAAGCCCTTTATCCCTCTGGTGGGAGAGCAGACCCTGTTCGAGGCAACGCTGTCACGCGTCGCCGATCCGGCGCTGTTCGCGAAGCCGGCCATCGTGACCGGCGAAGCGCACCTGCCGCATGTCGAGGCGCAACTGGCGGGGGGTGCATCGATCATCGTGGAGCCGGAAGCGAAGAATACGGCAGCCGCGATTGCACTGGCCGCAGCGCGGCTACCCGAGGATGCGCTGATGCTGGTATGCCCCAGCGACCATTACATCGGCAAGGTGCCCGCCTTCCACGAAGCGGTGCAGGCCGCAGCCGCGCTGGCGCGGCAGGATTTCATGGTCGCTTTCGGCATCACGCCCACCGCGCCCGAGACCGGTTTCGGCTATATCCGCCGGGGCGCTGCGCTGGACGGTGGCTTTGCCGTCGCGGAATTCGTCGAGAAGCCGGACCTGGCGCGTGCCATGCAATTCCTCGCATCCGGAGAATATAGCTGGAACGGCGGCATCTTCATGTTTCGCGCAGGCGCCTTCATGGCGGAACTCACCCGCCACAGACCGGCACTGGCCGAAGCGGTGAGGCGCGCGGTGGACGGTGGCAAGACCGATGGCGCCCGCTTTCATCCCGATGCGCAGGCCTTTGCCGCAATCGAATCCGAATCGGTCGACTACGCGGTGATGGAAGAGACGGACCGCGCGGCCATGGTGCCTGTTGCGATGGGCTGGTCCGACATCGGCAACTGGCACGCCCTGCGCGATGCGCGCGACGGAGATGGCGATGGCAACCGCACTCGCGGGCCGGTGGAGCTGGTTAATTGCCGCGGCGTTCTGGCCGACAGCGACACCCTGCGCATCTCCGCAATCGGACTGGAGAACGTGGCCATCGTGGTCGACGGCGACGAGGTGCTGGTGACGACGATGGAAGGCGCGCAGGCTGTCGGCAAGCTGCCTGGCGCTGCGAACCAGTGATAGATACCATGCCGATAATGGGCACCATGATCGCCCAGACCATCCAGCTGGCGCTGGCTCCGGTGTTCGTGCTGGTGGCGATCGGCAACATCATCGGCACGCTGACGCAACGGCTGGGCCGCGTGGTTGATCGCAGCCGTCAGCTGCAGCGCGAACACGGCGAGACCGAGGGCATGGCGCATGATGTGCTGGTGCGGGAGATCCGCTCGCTGGACCTGCGCATCGCATTGATCGGCAGCGCGCTGCTGCGGCTGGTCATGGCTGGCCTTGCCATCGGCATCACGGTGGTGCTGCTGTTCGTCGCCGAATTCGCGCACGTGGGCCTGAATTCGGTGGCAGCCGCCACCTTCATCATCGCCATCGGCCTGCTGATGTGGGCGCTGCTGATCTTCCTGAAGGAGACCCGCGAGGCAGCGCGCGCACTGCGTATCCCAGAGGAATTCCTCGAAAAGGATAGGAAGCTCTAGCCTTTCGGCGCTTCCAGCATCTTGTGACCCTGATCACGGATCGCGGCATCGATCATCGGCTGGAGGAAGCCGAGCGCGGGCGGCAGGATCATGTGGAAGATCACCTTGTCGTCCTCCACGTCCACGTGGCCCGACAGCATCTGACCCATGGCATTGATCGACATGGTCATGCGGTCCTCGGTCGGCCAGTTGGTCTGCACCTCGGCCATGCCGCCGGGAATGTTGTCGCCGATCCGGTGGCTGTTCTCGCGCAAGCGGCGGCGCACTTCCTCGCGGCCGAGGCTGTGGGGGATTTCAACGTCCATCAATTGTCCTTGTTCGGGGGTGGGAGCGATGTGTCCTCACCGCCGTACTTGTAATCGAGATAGCGGTTCTTGATCGCCAGGTCGTCCAGCGATCCCTCGGCCAGTTGCCGGGTCACGTGGTCGATTTCCTTGCTGATCTTGCCAAGGCTATCGACCAGTTGCCTGTCCGGCGTGGACCCGGCGCGTTCCTCGCGCCGCAGGTGGTCGGGTATCTTGCGGTAGCTGTCGATCGTCTCGGGCAGGTACTCGCCCACCAGCTTGCGCGTTTCCTGCGCTGCCGGGTGAGCCGGATCGACGTGGGCAAGCTGCTTGCCTAGCGCATCCAGCTGCACGCCCAGATCGTCCACCAGCGTGACGGCGGGGGCGGGCAGGGCGGGGCGCTGGCTTTCCAGCCATATCTCGGTGCGCTCTACCAGCCGCTTGGCATCCTGCGTGCGGGACAAGTCCGCGCGGTTGGGCACTTTCACCTTGGGATAGTTGGCGAAGATGAACCCGGCGGCCACGATGGCGAAGAAGGCCACCATGACGCCTGCAAATCCGATGCCCTGAAGGATCATGCCCGCAACGCTGGCGGCGATGAAGATCGCCAGAACGGCCGCGCCGAAATAGCCCGCCCGCTTGAGCGCGTTCTTCATCTTCACCTGCCGCGATGCCCGCCCTATGGAGCGGCCCTTGGTGCGGTGGAAGCCGCCTTCGTAGCGGTTCACCTGCAGGCTTTTCTTCGCCGAGGAGATGATCGCATCGGAATCGCGCGTGGAATCGGCCATTAACCCTCTCAATTACCCTTCAAGGCTCAGCAGGCCGCTGTCATTGACTTGGGCGGCAGCCTGCGCCTGTCCCTCGGCGCGGGCGATGTAGCCCTTGGATTTCTCTACCTCGGTCGAAAGGGTCTGCACCGTCTGCTTCATGGAATCCAGTGCGCGCAGCTTGAAGCTGTCGACCTCGTCCATCGTGTCGTAGATGTTCTGGAAAGCGCGTTGCAGCGTTTCCATGGGGATGGTGCTGCTGGCAGCCTGCTCGTGAATCTTGGCAGTGTTGTCGCGCAGCATCTGGCCGGTAGAATCGATGATACCCGCCGTCGTCTCGTTCAGCGCGGTGATCTGGCCCAGCACCAGTTTCTGGTTGGTCATCGCCTGCGCCACGGTGACGGCGGTGCGCAGCGCGCCCACGGTGGTGGTGCTGGCGCGGTCCACGCCTTTCACCAGTTCCACGTTGTTCTTCTTGACGAGGTCGAGCGCGAGGTAGCCCTGCACCGATACCGCCATCTGCGTCAGCAGGTCCTGCGTGCGCTGGCGGACATAGAACAGCGCGGTCTCGCGGATGGCCTTGGCCTTTTCCGGGTCGGTCGCGTCCAGCTCGGCGGCCTTTTCCTCCAGTTCCGTATCCAGCGTCTTGGCGATGTGGATCATCTGCTCGAGGTTGCCCATGGCTTCCCACAGCTTCTGCCGCTCCACGTCGATCGCGGCGTTGTCCATCAGCAGCTCGTCCTTGCCGCTGGAAAGGCGGGCGAGGATTGCTTGGATGTGCCCCTGCGCGCTGGTGTAGCTGTCGAAATAGTTCTTCAGCTTGTTGCCGAAGGGAATGATGCCAAACAGCTTGCGCCCGGTCATCTTGCCTTTGCGGCCCGGATCGAGATCTTCCACCGTGCGCCGCAGTTCGGCAAGGTCGGTGCCAACGCCGCTGTCCGCATCCATCGCGCGCACCGGGCGATCGAGGAAGCGGTTCGACATGGAGCTGGCCGCCATGATTTCCTTGCGGCCCATGTTGGTGATCTGGTCCACCTTCTTGCCGAAATCGGGCGAGTTCGCATCCAGCGCCACCAGCTCGTTCACGAAGCCGTCGACCTTCTGCTGCAACGCGGATTTCTTTTCCTCGCTCACCGGCACCAGGCCTGCGGCTTTCTCCGGCTTCACGTCCGGCACGGGATCGGGCGGCGTCAGCTCGAAATCGGTTGCCGTTGCAGTGGTCGTCTTGTTCTCGGTGGCCATTCGCCTTCAATTCCCTCTTTGCCCGTGTCGGCGGCTACGTAACTGTATTAGGCATACAAGACACGTGTTTCAAGTTTTGCCGAAGGCGAGTTTCCGCGATAATGGTGCGCAATGCAATCAGAACCCAACACCGGCAACAGGGCCTCGCGCCCGCTGAGTGCCGGGACCGCTTCCGCCAACCCCGCTTCCGGATTTCGCGAAGTTCTCAGCAGCTTCCGTGACTGGTGGGGCCACGAGGTAACCGGCACTGTCGACCAGGTCGCGGTGATCGAGAAGCGCCGCGCCGAATGCCAGCTTTCCGCCCGCTACCTGCTGATGGTGTCGATGTCGGCGGGCATCGCCATCCTCGGCCTGCTGCAGGGCAGCGCCGCCGTCGTGATCGGAGCGATGCTGCTCTCCCCGCTGATGGACCCGATCATGGGCGTGGGCTTCGCGTTGGCCGTGGGTGACTACAAGTGGCTGCGGCAAGCCGGCAAGTCGCTGGCGGTGGGCACGATATTCGCGATCCTGTTCACCGCGCTGGTGGTGTTCTTCTCGCCCCTGCAGACGATTACTTCGGAAATCGCCGCGCGCACCCGGCCCAGCCTGCTAGACCTTGGTGTGGCGATCTTCTCCGCCGTCGCGGGCGCCTATGCGATGATCCGCGGGCGGGAAGGCACCATTGTCGGGGTGGCCATCGCGACCGCCTTGATGCCGCCTCTTGCCGTGGTCGGCTTCGGTCTTGCGACGCTGAACGGCACGGTGTTCTGGGGCGCGCTGTTCCTCTTCATAACCAACCTCACCGCCATTGCGCTGACGGCGACGGCGATGGCCCGCGGATACGGCTTCAGCACCAGCCTCTCGGAAAAGCAGACGCGGATGCAGGCGCTGCTGATCTTCGGGGCCTTCGTAGTGCTGGCAATTCCATTGTTCCTCTCGCTGCGACAGATCGTGTGGGAAAGCACGGCGACGCGACAGGCGCGCAACGCGGTCGAGGAAGTGTTCGTCGGGCGCGCCACGGTCTCGCAGATGGACCCCAGCTTCGATGCCGAGCCCCTGCAGATTTCCGCGACCGTCTTCACGCCCGAGATCGTCGGCGATGCCGAAGGGCGCGCCGAGCAACTGATTTCGCGGCGGCTTGGTCGTCCGGTCGATGTAACGCTAACCCAGTTGCGCGTGGGCACGGGCGCGCAAGCGGCGGAGGAGGCACAGTTGACGCAGGCTCGCGCGCAGGAACGCGCCGCGCGAGAACAGGCGGACGACATTGCCGATCGCCTGGCCTTGCTGGCAGGCGTTCCAAAGGACGAAGTTACCGTGGACCGCGACCGCCGCCGTGCGCTCGTCACCGCGCGTCCGCTGGATGGCGCAACGCTGTCCGCCTACGCGGAACTGGAGCGGCGGATCGACGCGCTGGAGCCGGAGTGGGACATTCGCCTGACCCCGCCGTTGCGCCCGCTGTCGCAAGCCACCTTCGACCTTGTCGAGGGCGAGGAGGACCAGCCCGATACCTACGCGCTCAGCACCCAGGGCACGCAGGCCGTGCAACTTGCGGCCTGGGCGCAGAGCCGCGTCGGCGTGCCTATCGCCATCACCGGGCCCGCCGACGCGGTGGCCGCCGTGCGCAACGCCTTCTCCCACCACAATATCGCCGTGCAGGCAGAGACCACCGGGAACGGCTTTGGCCCGGTAACGCTTGAGTGGGCAGCCGGAGGAAACAATTGATGACTGCAGAACTGACCGTACTGGCGCTTTCGGGCGTCCTGCTGCTGGTCCACGTTTTCGCCGCCACCCATTACAAGACGAAGCAATACGGCGTCGATTGGAACATGGGCGCGCGTGACGAGGACACAGAGCCGCTGAACGACATCGCCGGGCGGCTGGACCGCGCGCGTGGGAACTTCCTCGAAACCCTGCCGCTCGCCATCATCGCCCTTGGCGGCGTGGTGGTGGCGGGCAAGGCGAGCGACCTCACCGCCATCGCCGCCTGGGTATGGCTGGCCGCGCGGGTGATCTACCTGCCCCTGTACTGGACCGGCGTTCCCAAGGTGCGCACCTACGTCTGGGGCGTGGGCTTGCTGGCGCTGCTGTTCGTGCTGGGCGTGCTGCTGCTGGGTTGAGCCGGACTTACGCCGCCCGGCCTCAAGCAGCCAGCTTGATCGGTTCGATCTCGCCCGACAGGTACAGCTTCTTCGCCTTGGCGCGGCTCAATTTGCCCGAGCTGGTGCGCGGCAGGGTGCGCGGGGGCACCAGTTCCACCACGCAGTTCATGCCCGTGACCGAACGCACCTTGTCGGCGATCTGGTCGCGCAGCTTCACCCGCTCTTCCGGGTCGGACACGCGGCAGTGTACCAGAACGGCCGGGGCTTCCTCGCCGTTCTCGGTCTCGATCGAGAAGGCCGCGATATCGCCGTGGTTGAAGCCTGCAAGCTGCTCCACCGCCCATTCGATATCCTGCGGCCAGTGGTTCTTGCCGTTGATGATGATCATGTCCTTGGCTCGGCCGACGATGAACAGGTAGCCATCGCCCATGTAGCCCATGTCGCCCGTATCCAGCCACGATCCCTTGCCGTCTTCGGCGGGAACAAGGCATTCCTCGGTCGCTTCCCCGTTGCGGAAGTAGGAGTGCATGACGCTGGGGCCGCGGCACCAGACCTTGCCGATCTGGTGATCGCCCTTGATCTCGCCGTTTTCGCCGCGGATCTCGACTTCCATGTCCTTCAGCGGTTTGCCGCAGTTGACGATGGCGCGGTAGCGGGCGGGGCGCGACAGGTCGCGGCGGGTGCCGGACAGGCGTTCCTCTTCCACCAGTTCCACGCGAATACCTTCGCCCGGCGGCATCACGGTGACGGCCAGTGTCGCCTCGGCCAGGCCATAGCTGGGGGTGAAGGCTCTGGCCTTGAAACCCGCATCGGCAAAGGCGTTGACGAAGTTCTGCATCACGTCGGGCCGGATCATGTCCGCCCCGTTGCCTGCGGTGCGCCAGCGCGACAGGTCGAACCGGTCGGCGACGTTCGTCTGGCTGGAAACGCGCCGGGCGCAGATATCGTAACCGAAAGTGGGCGAGTAGCTGAGCGTCGCGCCTTGGTTGCGGCTGATGAGATCGAGCCAGGCCAGCGGGCGGCGGGCGAAATGCTCGGTCTTGAGGTAGTCGACGCTCACCTGGTTGGCGATCAGCGACAGGAAGCAGCCGACAAGGCCCATGTCGTGATACCACGGCAGCCAGCTCACCACCCGGTCGTTGTAGCCGATATCCATCGAATCGGCGTGGCCGAACAGGTTGTGCAGCAGCGCCTCGTGCGTCACGGCAACGCCGGTGGGGAAGCGGGTGGAGCCGCTGGAATACTGCAGGTAGCAGATGTCTTCCGGCTTCGCCTCGGGCAGGTCGACCTGCACCGCCTCGGCTTCCTTGAACGTGGCCCAGTCCATGCCCTGGCAGCCCTGCCGTTCCGCCGCAGCGGATGCCATCTCGGCGATTTCGGGCGGGTAGAGCAGGATTTTCGGGTCCGAGCTTTGCAGCTGGACCGAAAGCTGATCGATATAGCTTTCCTTGCCGCCGAAGGTGGTGGGCAGGGGCAGCGGCACGGGCCATGCCCCGGCGTAGACGCACGCGCAGAACAACGCGGCGAATTCGGGGCCGGTCTCGGCGACCAGTGCCACGCGGTCATCCTTGCCGATGCCCATGGCCACCAGCCGATAGGCATCGGCCAGCGCATCCTCGCGCATCTGCGAATAGGGATAGACAACCGCGAGCGTGCCGCGCATGTCATGGAAATTCATGCCCTTTTCGCTGCGCGCTGCGTAGTCGATGGCTTCGTTGAAGGTGGCGAAATCCGATCGACGGCGCGGTAGCGGGCAGTCGTTGGGCGTAGGTGTGAGTTCGGTCATAAGTGCTGTGGGTTACCCCTTGTCGCGCGCGCTTGTGGCGCCTCCCGAATAGCATTCGCGGCGCCGACCATCCCATCGACACCGCGGTAAACTTTCCCATTTGACAGGAAGTGTGGCACGAATAAGGCCAATGGACGGCAATTCACAAGAGCGAAATAAACCGAAGAAGCGGAAAAAGCCCCTCGATCCGACCAGTTTCGAGGAAATGGCGCTCGCCTATGTCGCCCGTTTCGCCACCAGCGCGGCCAAGCTGGAACGCTACCTTTACCGCAAGCTGCGCGAGCGCGGCTGGGCCGAAGACGGCAACGAGGAGGGGCCGGACGTTTCCGCGATGGTCGCCCGGTATGTCGAGAAAGGCTACGTCGACGATGCGGTCTATGCACGGGCCAAGGCGAACGACCTTTTGCGGCGTGGTTATGGCCAGCGGCGCGTGAAGCAGGCGCTGGGGCAGGCCGGAATAGGCGAATCGGTGGCAGACGACGTCGCGCCCGCCGAGCACACGGCTCGCACTGCCGCAGTCCACCTTGCCAGGAAGCGCGGCTTCGGTCCCTTTGCCGTGGAACCTCCCGACAGGGAGAAACGCGAGAAACAGATTGCGGCGATGCTGCGGGCAGGCCACACGTTCGATCATGTAAGAGCCGTGCTGGACGCCGAGAGCGCCGACGCGGCAGAGCAATGGGCGGAGGAAGCCCGCGAGGAGACCGGAAGTTGGGACGCATGATTATCAGGCACAAATGGCTGGCCGCTCTTGGCGCGGTGGTGGCAGGTGCACTGGCGGCGTGCTCGCCGCAAGCGGCCGAGCAGGTGCCAGAGCCGACCAGTGCCGCCGCTGCAACGCACCCCGAATCCGGGCTGGAAGTGATCCCCGTCACCGTCACCACCGACAGCGGCGCGCACACCTTCCAGGCCGAACTCGCCGCCAGCCGGCAGGAACAGGCGCGCGGGCTGATGTTCCGCACCGAGATGGGCGCCGACGAGGGGATGATCTTCCCCTACGATACGCCGCAGGAACTGGGCTTCTGGATGCGCAACACCGTGTTGCCGCTGGATATCATCTTCATCGGGTCCGATGGCCGCATCCTCAACATCGAGGACGGCGAGCCCTATAACGAGGTGAGCGTTACCTCCGATGGCCTGGCAGTCGCGGTGCTCGAACTGAACCAGGGTCGCGCCGAAGAACTGGGCATCGGGCCGGGCGATCTGGTGGAGTGGTAGCAAGAGACTCTCGCAACCCTATTGGCGAAGGGCGATCCAGCCGCTAATGGCCTCTCCCATGAGCTTCCTTGGCAAGATCTTCACCTGGTGGGACGGTGCCACCATCGGCACCTCGCTGTGGTCCTCGCGCAATGGCGAGCACGTGGGCACCGATGCCCAGGGCAACAAGTACTACCGTTCCAGGAACGTGAAGGAAGGCCAGCGCGAACGCCGCTGGGTCATCTACGAAGGCAGCAACGATGCCAGCCGCGTGCCCAGCGAATGGCATGGCTGGCTGCACGGTTCGTACGATGAACTGCCCGAAAGCCACCTTCCCGCTCCCAAGATCTGGGAAGTTGACTACACGCCCAATGCCACGGGTTCGGCCAACCGCTACCTGCCCGCAGGGGCGCTGGAACGCGGCGGCAAGCGTGCCCGCGCCACCGGTGACTACGAAGCGTGGACGCCCGACGCGTGAGGCTTGCCCAATTCGCTTCGGCTCCGCTCGCCATGGCGGCGCTGGTGCTGGCGGGCTGCGGCGATAGCGCGCCGGAACCGGAGGCCGAGGAAACCGAAGTGCCCGAGGAACTGGCGAGCGAACCGCTACCCGACCTCAGCAACATCGAGGCGATCGGCACCCCGATGGAAGAGCGCGTCGCGACGCTCGGCATCATCAACAAGCGCAACAACCTGTCCCGCGATATCGAACTCAGCCCCGGCGAATCGCGCCGGGTGGACGACGTGGTCGTGCGCCTGTCCGCTTGCGAACGCACCGCGCCGTGGGAAAGCCCGGCGGAAACCGGCGCTTTCGTGCAGGTTTTCGTGAACGACGTGCGCGATCCCGATGCGGAGCCGGAATTCGGCCGCATCTTCTCCGGCTGGCTGTTCAAGAACTCGCCAAGCCTGAACGTGGTGGAACACCCGATCTACGATGTCTGGGTGAAGGACTGCGCGATGAGCTTCCCCGGAGAGGAAGAGGACGCTTCGCCGGAAGCCGACGCCGCCTGAAGCAGCGCCGCGTGCGCTTGCGGCAGGCTGGAGAGCGCTTGCCTGTCACAGGCGCGCGCCAACATCTCCTGGTACTGGTCCCGGCTGATCTCCACCGCGCCCATCGAGGCAAGGTGCCCGGTCATGAACTGGCAATCGAGCAGCACGAAGCCTGCCCGCTTCAGCAGCGCCACCAGCCACGCCAGCGCCACCTTGCTGGCATTGTCCGCGCGGCTGAACATCGATTCGCCGCAGAACACCCGCTCGAAAGCGACACCGTAAAGCCCGCCCACCAGTTCGCCGTCCTGCCAGCACTCCACCGAGTGCGCGTGCCCGTGCCGGTGCAGGTTCAGGTAGCTGGCGGTGATCGTGTGGCTGATCCAGGTGCCGCTTTCTCCTCCTGCCTCCGGGTCAGGCCGGGGCTGCGCGCAGGCATCCATCACCGCGCCGAAATCGGCATCCACGGTGACGCGGAAACGGTCCTGCTTCAGGATTTTTGCAAGGCTGCGGGAGCAGTGGAAGCCATCCAGGGGAAGGATCGCGCGGCGGCGCGGCTCCACCCAGAACACCTCGTCGTCCTCGCGCGAATCGGCCATGGGAAAGACCCCGCTGCGGTAGGCCAGCAGCAACACTTCGGCGGGAATCAGCTTGGGCACTGGTGAATGCATCCCTGCCCCTATATCAAAGCGAAGCCATCAGGTCGCTTGCGTTCGTCAGCGCTTGGCTATAGGGGCCTGCATCGCATCTGCAGGGGTGTAGCTCAGTTGGTAGAGCATCGGTCTCCAAAACCGAGGGCCACGGGTTCGAATCCTGTCACCCCTGCCATTTTGTTTTTCGTTTTCGCCTCCGCGAAAACATCCTCGGTGCTATTCCCTCCATTCGGCTGACGCCTTCGTTTCGGGGCACCTGCGGGCTGCGCGTTCGCGCGCTGTCGGTCGCTGGTCGCGCCCGAGATTTGCGCCTTTGTCATTGCCCGTTGGGGCACAGTCCGCGCTTAGCGGACCGCAAGGCCGAACGGCCGCCCGCAGCGGGCGCGTAGCGTAGCGAAGCGCGTCTAGCGAGGACGAAGCCGCGGAGGCGGCTTCGCTAACAAACCAAGTTACCCACCAACACCGTTTCGCGAGAATCGCCTGGCTGGCCCATAGTCCTGCCATCCCTGACAGCGTCCCGCACACGGGAACCGCCGCGCGGCGTGGGGAGTTATCTCGCCATGTTTCGACGGAAAGGATACCGGCATGGCCAGAATCTTTCGCAGTAGCAAACCCGATAGCTGGAGCAGCCCGCGCTTCCACAGCGACGCGAGCTTTCGTGCAATGTCGCACGGCAAGATCCAGCCGATGGAAGAACCCGGCTTCTTCGAACGCCTGTTCGGGCGTCACTGACGCCGACACCGATACCAAGTGCAAAGGGCCGGGAAGCGATCTGCTCCCCGGCCCTTCTTCTTTCTCCTTACCCTCAGTATTCCTCGGGCTCTTCGGGCGTATCCGCGTGATGGTCCGGCCCGGCATCGCGCTGGCCCTTCGCCAGCTTGAACACCACGCCGCTCAGCAGCAGCAGGGCGAAGATGTTGGGCAGCAGCATCGTCGCGTTGGAAATGTCGCCCAGGCGCCAGACCAGCTCGCTGGGCTGCGCGGCCCCGATAAAGATCACCACGCACCACAATACGCGCCAGGCCATGTGCAGCTTCTTCTCGCCCGCCCGGTTGGAGCCCTTCACGCGGTCGTAGATGAAGGTGATCGCCCGCTCGCCGTAGTAGGACCACGTCAGCAGCGTGGTGAACACAAACAGGATCAGCACCACCGATGCCACCAGCGTGCCGATGGGGATGGAGCCGATCAGCGCCGGGAAGGCCGCGGCAAAGGCACCGCTGGTCATCTCGAAGCCAACGCGGTCGGACTGCCAGGCGTGCAGCACGGCCTCTCCGCCTGCGGTGAAATCGCCGCGCACGGTGAGGATGACGAGCGCCGTCATGGTGCAGATCACGATGGTGTCGATGAAGGTGCCCAGCATTGCCATGCGGCCCTGCTGTTCGGGATCGTTCGTCTGCGCAACGGCGTGGGCGATGGGGGTGGAACCCTGCCCGGCCTCGTTCGAGAACAGGCCGCGCGCAACGCCTGCGCGGATCGCCATGATGATCGCCGCGCCGGTGAAGCCGCCCACCGCGCTCTGCGGGTTGAACGCCCCGTCGAAGATCAGTGCGAACGTTTCGCCCAGATCGTCGAAATTGATGATCAGCGCGATCACCGCCATCACGATGTAGGCCAGCGCCATGAACGGCACGATGCTTTCGGCAACCTTGCCGATCGACTTGATGCCGCCGATGATGACGATGAACACGAGGATGGCGACGATCAGGCCGCCCAGCCACTCCTCCAGCCCGAACAGTTCCTGCAGGCCGTCGGCCACGGCGTTCGCCTGGATCGAGTTGCCGGTGACGAGAGCGGAGAACAGCGTGCCGATACAGAAGACGATGGCGAGCCAGGTCCACTTGGGGCCAAGGCCCATCATGATGTAGCTCATCGGGCCACCGCGATAGACACCGTCCGATGTCTTCTCGCGGTAACGGATGGCTAGCGAACCTTCCGCAAAGGCCAGTGCCATGCCGAACAGCGCGGTGATCCACATCCAGAAGATCGCGCCGGGGCCGCCCAGCGCGATGGCCGTGGCGACGCCTGCGAGGTTGCCGGTGCCCACCTGCCCGGAAAGCGCGGTGGAAAGCGCGGCGAAGGGCGAGATCTCGCCGGCACCTTCGCCCTTGCGGCCCGCAAACAGGCCCTTGATGGCGCTGCCCAGCTTCACCAGCGGATAGAACCGCAGCCCCACCATGAACCAGACGCCTGCCCCCAGCAGGATCAGCGCCAGCGGCGGGAAGGGAATGACTTCGGCGCCTTCCCAGGTGCCGCCCCACAACAGGTCGGAAATGTTGGTGACCGGCGCGACCAGTCGATCCCCCAGCGAAACTTCAGTCGGAGCTGCCATCTATGTCCCTAAACCCTCATGCGTCCCTTCGATGAAGCGCATAGTGCTATCGGCGGCATGGCCCGCTGCATAGCCCCCACGTTACATTTGTAACCGATCCGCGGTTCGGGAAGAGGTCTGCAAAGCCTTGCCAAGCCTGATGCCCACGCCTAAATAGCCAGCCGTCTTCCGACATTGGAAACTTCGCCAGGCCCCTCCCGAACAGCAGATCGGGGCGGCGAGGAGCCCTACCCGGAAGCCACGACAAGACAGTTTCAATCGAACAAGCGACGGACCGACCATGGCCGAAGAACCGAAGAAAGCCGCCACTCCTGCCAAGAAGCCGACGCCGGGCGAATTCATCCGCCAGGTGCGCTCGGAAACGTCCAAGGTGGTGTGGCCCAGCCGTGAAGAGACGGTGCGCACCGCGATCTTCGTGTTCATTCTGGTGGTGATCCTGTCGCTGTTCTTCCTCGGCGTCGATTCGGTGTTCGGCTGGGTCGTGCAGCAGCTCCTCGCGCTGCTCTGATAGACGCCCCGCTAAAAGTTCAGGTTAGAAAAGAGAGATCCATGGCTGCCCGCTGGTATATCATCCACGCCTATTCCGGTTTCGAGAACAAGGTGCGCGACGCGATCCTTTCCGAAGCAGAACGCCTCGGCCTGTCCGAAGGCGTGGAGGAAGTGGAAGTCCCCACCGAAACCGTGACCGAGATCAAGCGCGGCAAGAAGGTGCAAGTGGAGCGCAAGTTCATGCCCGGCTACGTGCTGGCCAAGCTGAACATGACCGACGACGTGTACCACCTCGTCAAGAACACCCCGAAGGTGACCGGCTTCCTCGGCAACAACAACAAGCCGCAGCCGATCTCCGAAAAGGAAGCCGCGCGCTATTTCGGCGGCGTGGAAGAAGCCAAGTCCGCACCCAAGAAGGACGTGCACGTCGATTACGAGATCGGCGATCAGGTCAAGGTGCTGGAGGGCCCCTTCGCCAGCTTCAACGGCGTGGTGGAAGAGCTCGATTTCGACAAGGCCAAGGTCAAGGTCAGCGTGTCCATCTTCGGCCGCGCGACGCCTGTGGAACTGGATTTCGAGCAGGTCGAACTGGTCAAGTAAGGGCGGTCAGGCTGCGGCCTGCAGCGCCTCGCTGTCTCTCACCAGCAGTACGTCGCACGGCGCGTCACGCATGATGGCGTGCGCGGTGGAGCCGAGCAGGATGCGCCCGAGGGTGGCCCTGTGCGCGGCCACCATGATCACGTCGCTCCCCAGTTCCCTCGCTCTTGCCGCCACTTCGCGGGAGACGGAGCCGGACGGTGCGAAGGTTCCGGAAAGCCGGTCCTCGAACGCGTGCGTGCGCGCCAGTTCCTGCAGCCAGCCCCGAACCTCCTTTGCCTCGTCCGCTTCCCACTGCCACGGCAGGTGCCTGCCGTAGGAGGCCGGCGGTTGCAGGCGAACGTGGATCAGCGAAACGCTTGCCCCCATCGTGTTCGCCAGCGCAGCGCAGCGGCTGGCGATAAGCCGTGTGCCTTGCTCGTCTTCCCTGTCGATCGCTGCCAGCAGTCTTGCGTACATTACCCTTTCTCCTGTCTGCCCTGGCACCACCCGCTGCCCGGCTTTCCGACCCGGCTGCGGGTCACGCGTCCTCGCCGAACCGCTCCAGTTCGATCTGCCTGCTCGCGGCATCCTCGTCGGTGCCGAATTCCAGCAGGATGGTATGAGCTAGGCGCAGGCTTCCCTCGATGGTTTCGGGCACGGCCACACTCGCGCCGTTCTTCAGCAGCCTGCCCGCGTGCTGCCTGTCGCGTGCACGGGCAAAGACCGCGGTCTGCGGTGAAAGGCGTCGTATTTCCGCCACCAGCGCCTCGGTGGCATCCTCGTCGGCGATGGTCACGACAATGGCGCTGGCGCTGTCGAGGCCGGCATCGCGCAATGTCTCGACCCGCGACGCGTCGCCCATTCGCACCGGCCGCCCCTCCGCTGCCGCTGCGCGGGCGAGGGCGGGATCCTTGTCGATGGCGATGTAACGGATGTCCTGCCTGTCCAGCACGCCGGCAATCGTCTCGCCCACCCGGCCATAGCCGGCGATGATGACATGGCCTGCCAGATCCTCCTCGACCGGCTGCGCCGCCATATCCTCGCCAGTCCCGTCCAGCCGCTTTGCCGCGTGGCGCGACAACCAGTCGAGCGCCGGAGTTGCCAGCATCGTCAGGCCTACCACGATCAGCATGAACTGGCCGGTATCCGCCGGCAGTAGCCCCACCGTGACCGACAGTCCCACCACGAGGAAACCGAATTCCCCCGCCTGGCCCAGCACGATGGCAACTTCCGCGGCGCGCTGGCGCGACAGTTTCCAGGCGAGGCACAGCACGAAGTTGATGCCCGTTTTCAGCGCGATCAGTCCGATTGCCGAGGCGAGGATCCAGAACGGGTTCTCGATCACCAGGCGCCAGTCTATCCCCATGCCCACCGACAGGAAGAAAAGGCCCAGCATCAGGCCCTTGAATGGCTCTATGTCGATCTTGACCTGGTGCCGGAACTCGGTCTCGGCCACCAGCAGGCCGGCGAGGAATGCGCCCAGTGCCATCGACAGGCCGACGAACCCGGTCAGGGCTGCCGTGCCCACGGCAAGCAACAGGATTATGGCAACGAAAGCTTCCCGGCTATCCGCGCTGACGACCAGCCTGAGTATCGGCCGCAGGGCAATCCGGCCCACGACATAGATGACCGCGATCGTGGCCGCCGCTTCCAGCAAGGCGAGGCCGAAGCCCATCGCCACGTTGTCTACAGCCAGAGTGCCGAGCACGCTGACTGCGAACAGGATCGGCACGACCGCAAGATCCTGCATCAGCAGGATCGAGAACGTCGCGCGGCCGGCGGGCGAGCCGAGCCGTCCGCCCTCGATCAGGAGCTGCGTGACAATCGCGGTGGACGAAAGCGCGAGACAAGCCCCCAGGATGACGGCTGTCGCCGCGCTGTTGCCCCATGCAAACGCGATGCCGGCAACGACCGTCCCTGTCACCAGGATCTGCGCGCTGCCCAGTCCGAACACCAGCCTGCGCATGGACCACAGGCGCTGGAATGAGAGTTCCAGGCCGATGACGAACAGGAGGAAGATCACGCCCAGTTCGGCCAGTGTCGCCACCCCTTCGAGGTCGGTGATGACGATCCACGAAATGGGTTCGAAAGTATCCGCCAGCAGGCCCAGGCCGTAAGGCCCGATCAGGCTCCCCACCAGGAAATAGGCGATGACCGGGCTGACGAACCGCTGGAGCAGCGGGATCGCGAGCCCGGCGGCCAGCAGGAAGACGAGCACCTCGCGCAGGTAGGGTAAGTGGATCTGGCTTTCCATGCCTGCCCGTCAGCGTCCTCCGGTTGCGCGGCATGCCGTGCCGGTCTTGCGCCCGGGCTCGGGAAGGTGACGTTGCAAGGCCATGGCTCCTATCCTGTCATCCAGCCCAGCTTGTCGGCATAGGCGAGGATCATCGAGACCGTGTCCACCGCGGCGTGGGCGATGATCGCGGCCCACAGGTTGCCACCGCAGCGGTTGCGAATCCAGCCCAGCAGCAGGCCGACCATGGCTGTCACCAGCATGCCGCCCATGCCCTGATAGGCGTGCGGCAGGCCGAACAGCACCGCCTGGACCACCAGCACGGCCCACGGTCGCCCGCGCAGGCCCGCCACGCGCTCCAGTCGGTCCATCAGGAAGCCGCGATAGAGCACTTCCTCGCCGAAGCCGGCGGCGAACCAGGCGACCGCCACGATCCACAGCGCCAGCATGGCCGGGCTTTCCGTCACCAGCGCCAGCACGAACGTGGGGTCCGGGGCACCGAGGCCGATGGCTTCCGTCAGCTGCGCGCCCAGCGCGAAGATCAGCAATGTACCGCCAAGGCCCAGCGCCGCCCAGCCGAGGGTGGAGCGCCAGCTCGCAGGCATTGCCAGCCGGATCGCTTCGGCCCAGCGCCCCTCGCGCCGCAACCACAACCACGCGACGAAGATGCCCACCACGGCGCTGCCGACGACGGTCGATGCGACAAGGGCCGAGCCGAGAACGGGCTCGCCGGGCTGCGGGGCGGGGTTCTCCACCGCCGACACGATCGATTCGAACAGGGCGGGCAGCACGGGCAGCAGGCTGCCGATGAAATAGGCGAGCGCCACGGTGATGAACTGGGCTATGAAGAGCGGCCAGCCGATCGCCGCTTTCAGACGAGATGTCGGCGGGACCGAGGCGGTCTGCACGGGTGTTGTGTCGGTCAATGCGGTTCCCTGTCTTTTGCCGGGTTCTGGAGCGCGGAAACGCGGGGCGCAAGGGATGGGTGCAGACTTTCCTACATCGGTCGCGAGCGGTCATGCGGGGGCCATGCCGGAAAGCCGTCACCCCATGCCCCTGTTCGCCGGAAAACCGTGCCGCCGGCGAAAGGTTACATCCCATTCCGGCAGGATCGCGCTAACTCTCTGTTTAAAGGCTATATTGCGGGGTAACGAAGTTTTTCAAAAGGGCCACATGGGTGTTCCACGTTACCTGCGGCACAAGGTGCAAGGCCCTTGCATCTTTGGCCGATTTCGCTATGTGCACGCCTTCCCAGCTTACAGCTTGGAAATCCGCGCGGGAGCCGGTCTTCGGATCGGCGCTGAACCGCTTAACATGAGCCTTGGCCTGAACCGCCGGGGCAACAGTGAGAAAAGGAGGCCATCATGGCCAAGAAGATCGAAGGTTACATCAACCTTCAGGTGCCCGCCGGCACCGCCAACCCGTCCCCGCCGATCGGCCCTGCGCTGGGTCAGCGCGGCGTGAACATCATGGAATTCTGCAAGGCGTTCAACGCCGCCACGCAGGATCTTGAAAAGGGCGCTCCGATCCCGACGAAGATCACGGTCTATGCCGACCGTTCGTTCACCTTCGTCACCAAGAGCCCGCCCGCCAGCTTCCTCATCAAGAAGGCGATGAAGATCAAGTCGGGTTCCAAGGAGCCGGGCAAGGACATCATCGGCACGATCAAGACCAGCCAGCTGGCCGAGATCGCCGAGCAGAAGATGGCCGACCTCAATGCGAACGACAAGGATCAGGCCGTGAAGATCATCGCCGGTTCCGCCCGTTCGATGGGCATCGAAGTGGTGGAGGGCTAAGACCATGGCAACGCTTACCAAGAAGCAGAAGACGCTGGCCGAACTGGACAGCGAGAAGCTCTACACCGTCGACGAGGCACTCGCCACGCTGCGCGAGCACAAGGCCAAGTTCGACGAAACCGTCGAAGTCGCCATGAACCTGGGCGTCGATCCGCGCCACGCAGACCAGATGGTCCGCGGCATGGTCTCGCTGCCGGGCGGCACGGGCAAGGACGTGAAGGTTGCCGTGTTCGCACGCGGCGACAACGCCGAGAAGGCGCTGGCCGCCGGTGCCGACAAGGTTGGCGCCGAAGACCTGATGGAAGACATGCAGAACGGCAACCTCGATTATGACCGCGTGATCGCCACGCCGGACATGATGGGCGTCGTCGGCCGCCTCGGCAAGGTGCTGGGTCCCAAGGGCCTGATGCCGAACCCGAAGCTGGGCACCGTCACCCCGAACGTGGAGCAGGCCGTGAAGGACGCCAAGGGCGGCCAGGTCGAATTCCGCGTTGAAAAGCAGGGCATCATCCACTCCGGCATCGGCAAGCTGTCGTTCAAGGATGAAGACCTGAAGGCGAACTTCGAAGCGCTGACCCAGGCGATCGTCAAGGCAAAGCCCTCGGGCGCCAAGGGCAAGTACGTGCGCAAGGTGTCCGTCACCAGCACGATGGGCCCGGGCCTGAAGATCGACCTTTCGGAAGTCGAAGGGGCGTAACCCGCGCTCAAGTAGCGAAGCGGTAGCGCAAAAAGGGAAATCCCTTTCCTACGATAATGGTTTTGGCGAAAGGGCCGGGGAAGCAATTCTCCGGCCCTTTCTCTTTTTGCCAAGGTGTCTGCTAACGCATGGCGATGGAATACCGCCGCGATATCGATGGCCTGCGTGCCGTTGCCGTTCTGGCGGTGGTCCTGTGCCATGCCGGCGTGCCGGGATTTGCCGGCGGCTTCGTCGGCGTGGACGTGTTCTTCGTCATCTCCGGCTACCTGATCTGCGGCATCCTGGCGCGAGAGCTTGAAGCGGGCGAGTTTTCGCTGGCGGGGTTCTACGAACGGCGCGTACGGCGCATCCTGCCGCCGCTGTTCCTGATGATCGCGGCATGCTTCGCGCTCGGCTGGTTCCTGCTGCCGCCGCCCGCCTACCTCGACCTCGCGCGCTCGGCGATCCCGGCGGCGCTGTTCTGGTCGAACCTGCATTTCCGCAATGAAGGCAGCGACTACTTCGCCATCGATGCGGAATTCCAGCCGCTGTTGCACACCTGGTCGCTGGCGGTGGAGGAGCACTTCTACATCGCCGTGCCGCTGGCCATGTGGCTGGTGTGGACGATAGGACGCCGCGCCGCCCTGCCAGCGGCGGTGCTGGCAACGGCAGCCTCCTTCGCCTGGAGCGTGCACATGGTGGATACGACGCCGACGGGCGCCTTCTACCTCATCCAGTCGCGCGCCTGGGAACTGGGCGTGGGTGCCGTGCTGGCACTTGGCGTTGCCCGCATTGCCCTGCCGCGCTGGCTGGCGGAGGCGGCGGGCGCGCTGGGCCTCCTCGCCATAGCCTACGCGACCTATCGCTACGACGGGACTACCCCCTTTCCCGGTGTGGCGGCGCTGGCCCCGGTGCTGGGCGCGGCGGCAATCGTCTGGGCCGGGCAGCGTCATGCGACGCTGGCCAGCCGCCTGCTCTCCCGCGGCCCGATGGTGTGGGTGGGGCTCGTCTCCTACGCGCTCTACCTGTGGCACTGGCCCGCGCTGGTGCTGGCGCGGCACCTCTACGTCAGCGTCGAGATCCCGTTCCTCGGCACCTCGCTGGCCCTCGCCGCCTCGCTCCTGCTGGCCTGGATGAGCACGCGGTGGGTAGAGCAGCCCCTGCGGCGGCGCGGAGAGAAGGCCGTGATCGGGCGCAACGCCGCATTCGTGCTGGGCGGCCTTGCCGCGCTTGCCATCGCGGGCATCGCCAGCCTCGTGATCCGCAGCGAGGGCGCATGGCAGCGCGCTCCCGATGCACGCGCGGTTGTGGAGGAGGCGAGAACGCGCAGCGCGCTGGAAGAGCAATGCCGCGCCAGCTGGCGCGAGGCCGGGATGCCTTGCGAATTCGGCGCGGCGGGTGAGGAGCCGCAGGTGCTGCTGTGGGGCGACAGCCACGCGGCTTCGCTCCTGCCCGGCCTCGATGACCTGCTGCGCGACAACGGCGTGGCCGGAGCCGCCGCCGTCTCGACCGGCTGCCCGCCGCTGCCGGGCTTCCGTCGCGCGAAACACGGTGACGACATGGATTGCGCGGCCCTGAACGCGGCGGCCCTGCGCTTGCTGGAGGAGCGGCCCGATGCCTACCGGACGGTCATCCTCAGTGCACGATGGATCACCCACGTCACGCAGGCCAACGCGCCCGGCGAGGGCGGCAGCTACGATCCGCTGGTGTCGCTCCGGACGGGAGAGCCGGTAACGGCGGACAGGTCGGCGGAGGTGGTGGAGCACACGCTGGGCGCCCTGGCCAGGCGGCTCACTGCCACCGGCAGGAGGGTCATCATCGTGGCCAGTATTCCCGAGCAGGGGCGCGATGTTCCCGGCCGCTATCTCGCGTCCCGCTTTGGCGGGCTGGCGGGGCTCGAACCGGTCCCTGTCTCCACTGTCATTACGCGTGAGGCTCCGGCCCGCGAGATCCTGCGCAGGCTGGACCAAAGGCCCGGTGTCACCGTTGTCGATCCCTTGGTAGCCATGTGCAATGCGGACTGCCCGGCGGAGCAGGGCGGCGTGTTGCTTTACCGCGATGGCGATCATCTAACGGTTTTCGCATCTCGCCTTCTTGTGCCTGAAATGCTCGGAATGGAGCTATTTCATACGCTTTATCAACATGATGAACGCGTTAATTAAACAAGTTACTATTGATATAATCTGCGACTTCCGTTCACTTGGCCTTCTCTGAGTCTCTTGGGGCAACGACGTCCCGGGACTTTCTCACAAAAGGGGACACCGGCCATGAATCGCGCATTCGTCACAAAACTCGCAGGCTCCATTTCTGTCGTCGCAGCTTCCGCCGTGCTGGCGCAAACCGCCCATGCAGAGGGCGCCGGGAAAAACGCGGGCCTCAAGGTTCTGGACGAATCGGGCGTGGTGGTGACGGATGGGACCGAGTTGTTGTTGCCCCCGCCCGAGGGGGCCTACGACGCCATCGAGGACGTTACCGGCGTCGGCCAGATGGTGACGCAGCCCGATCGCAACTCGTTTGCCGTCGGCCTGTGCACCGGCACGCTCATCAACCCGCGCACGGTTATCTTCGCTGCCCACTGCGTGAACGATATCGCCGCCGAGGACTACGGTGCGGCCAGCGGCGGCGTGCCGATCAGCTTCGGCTTCAGCGCCGATAACCTGCCCGCTGCGCGTGACTGGCTGGGCGTGTTCGGCAACACGCCATACCAGTCGAACCCCGATCTCAACATCTACAACGTGGAACAGCTCTGGTACGATGAGCGCTCGGTAGAGCTGGGCTTCCTCGAAGCCGATGTCGCGCTGGCCACGCTCGATACGCATGCCGACGGCGTGCCGACGTAGACGATGCTGTTCTCTCCGCTGACCGAGGAAACCCACGTCCTCATCAATGGTTACGGCCGTTCGGGAACCGGCTCCGCTGGCGATATCAACCCCGTCGATTTCCGTCGCCGGATTGCCGAGAACGTCGTCTCCGTACTCGGCTCGCTGAACGACCGGAACGAGTGGTTGTTCGGCCCCGGCGACTATGGCCTTCCGCAAAACCTCTACCAGACCGATTTTGACAGCCCCGAAGGCGAGGCCGCATACAATGTCGCTGCGTCCAGTTTCGACTTCGACGTTTTCAACGGCACCGCGCTTCCCAATGAAGGCTCGACGGCCGGGGGCGATTCGGGCGGCCCGCTGATCGCCGACGAGAAGTTCGACGTGCCCGTAATCCTTGGCGTGCTGACGGGCGGTTCGCGCTTTTTCCAAGCCCAGCCGTCATCCAGCTACGGCACGACCAGCTTCTACCAGCCGCTGTTCATGTTCTGGGAATCGATCGTCGCGAACAACAGCTACGCCTACGTCAGCGCCGAGGGCGGGACGTCCAACTGGAACAATCCCAATCACTGGGTGCAGGACATGGACCCGGCCTATGCCATAGAGGTGGACGGCGAACTGCAGAACGCCCTGCCGGGCTTCTCGCAGCCCGGCATCTCCGGTGAGACCCCGCAGTTCGGCGAGGTCTGCTTCCTGACGATCTGCACCGACCTTGCCGATGGCAGCGTTCCGCTGGAAAGCACCGGACCCAATAGCATTTACGTTCCCGGCGGACCCGGCACGACCGGCTTCGTGCCGGACAACGTGGTGGGCGATCCCTCGCATGGTATCAAGGCGCGCTATTACGAAGTGACGCTGGACCAGGCCGGAGCGACCATCCTTGGTGACAGCAAGACCATCGATCGCTTGAATATTGCGGGCCAGGCCGCCCTGCTGGTGCGCGGTGGCGGTGATCTGTTCGTCTGGGGCGACTATACCCAGACCGGTGGCCTGCTCGACCTCGACGGCACCCTGCGCACGGGGGAGGCCTTCATCAACGCCGGCTTCCTGTCGGGCTCGGGCTTCTTCGACCCGACCTACCTTACGGTGGCACAGGGCATCATCGCGCCGGGCGACATCGGCAAGCCGGGCACGCTCACCATTGCCGGCGATGTCATCCTCTCCAGCGCATCGGTCACGATCTTCGACCTGCTGAAGCGTGGCGGCGACACGCTGGCCATCATTGGCGATGCAGACAATGCCGGGATCGCGTCGCTGGGCGGCACCGCGGCCTTCGCGCTGGGCACCAGGGGTCAGACCCCGCGCTGGGGCCAGAGCTTCGAAGTCCTCACCGCGCAGGGCGGCGTGGAGAACGAGTTCGACGCCGTGGTGACCATGGGCGTGGGCGTTCTTTACCCCGAGCTTACCTACAATGAATTCGACGTGACGGCGGAGATCAAGGCCGGTTCCTTCGTGAACTACTTGTCCTCGAGCGGCATCAGCGACCAGTACGCGCTCGCGTTCGGCAACGCCTTCGACAGCCTGCGCATGTCGAACTACGCCGACCTGTCCGGGATTTACGGTGCCATCGACGTGATGGGCGCGGCAGATGTTGCCGCGACCTTCGGTGCCAACTCGGTGGCCGCCACGGGCAACCTTTCGGTCTCCGACGAGCGGCAGGGCAGCTATGTCCGCACGCTGGTGGGCGATCGTCTGTCCATGCTCGGCCAGAAGCAGAGCGCCGGGCGTATCCGCCTGTCGGGCACCACTGCGGGCTATACCGGCTCGGGAGAGGTTTCGCCTGCCGCCGCATCGCAGATGTCTTTCGCCAGCAATTACAACGGCGGCACCATGGAAGGGCTGGTCCTGCCCGATCACATCAGCGGCTTCATGGCGGTCGGTTATGACCGCAAGAACGAGCTGGGCGGGGCGAGCGGCGTCGACCAGAGCGGGACCTGGAACATGGCGATGGGCCTGGAAATGGCGCTTGGCCAGGATAGCGTGGTCGGCACTGCGGTCGGTTACTCGCGCGGGCAGCGGCAGATGTCGGGTGCGCTTGCCTCGCTCGATACCAGCCAGATGGCCCTTTACGGTTCGCACCAGCTTGGCGGCGGCATGTACGTCGGCGGGCAGGCGTCCTTTGCCTTCACCAAGCTGGATGCCAGCAGCCGGGTAGACAGCAGCCTTGCAGCAGGGTTCGCCGTCGACAGCACGGCCAGCTCCTACGCTGCGGACGTGGAACTGGGCTACAACCACCAGTTGGGCGACCTCACGCTCACCCCGCGCACGCGCATCGGTTACTCGCGCTACGCGGTCGACGGGTTCCAGGATAGCCGTGCGCAGTTCGCCATGGCCATCGACGGCGTGAGCCGTGCCGGTGTCGACTGGCGCACGGGTCTGAAGCTGGCCGGAGAGACCCGCATGGGGTTTGCCAGCGACTGGGTCATGCAGCCCGAGATCCAGGCCGACTACGTGCGCCGCCTCAGTGGCAACAGCACCGATATCGACCTGCACTTTGCCGAGGCGGCTCACGTGAACCTCAACCTGCCGGTCAACCTGCACGATGCCTCCTACGGCGAGGTGCGCGGCGGCGTGAACTTCAGCAACGGGCCGATCACCATCGGCGCCGCTGTGGAAGCCCGCGTGGCACAGGACACCTATCGCGACGACCGCGCGACGGTGAACTTCAGCTTCAGTTTCTGAGCGCTGGACGAACCGGTTTGAAGGGGGGCGGGGCGACCTGCCCCCCTTTTCGTGCTCGCCCATACCGGCTTGTCGCGAAGGAGCGATCGGGCTTTTTCGGAAACTTGACCCATACGCCGCGTTGATTTTCCGAAAGGAAATTCAATGGCCGGAAGACTGATCTTCATTCTCGTCGCCGTAGCGGTAATCTTCGGACTGTCTGTGTGGGTGGATAATCGCATTGCTGCAGGGGCTGGTGCGCTCCTGCTGCTAGGTGGCCTTATCTACGGTTATGTGCAGACCAAGCGCACGACACCTGCGCAGGACGCGCGCTCCGAACGTGGGGCACGAGAGCTGCGCGAGGAAATTGTCGAGGACGAGGAAAAGCGCGGGACGCGCTGATTTCGCCAGGCTGCACCCAGCTTCAGATACCGCCGGGCGTGAAATCGAAGCCTGCCTCGGCCAATGCTTCGCAAAGCGTATCGACCGCGCTATCCAGCACGTCGCGGCTGGTCGAGCGCACGACGAAGTTCGAGCCGACGCGCCCCTCGCGGAAAAAAGGATAACTGCCGATCTGGCAGCCCTCGTGCGCCTTTTCCACTTCGCGCAGGATCTCGGCGACTTCAGTCTCGGGAATGAAACCGCCCACGGTTTCGCTTATCAGCGGCGCCCCTCCCTCCAACTGGCCCGTCAGACCGTCCAGCATCTGCGCGGTGATGTGCGGCACGCCTGCCATCAGGAACAGGTTTCCGTGGCGAATGCCGGGCGCGCCCGACATGCGGTTGGGGATGAGGTCAGACCCTTCCGGTACTCGCGCCATGCGCAGCCGCGCCTCGGTCAGGCCGCCGGGCCGGTCCTTGTAGTATTCCTTCAGAATGGCGTGGGCTTCCGGGTGGATGACCACCGGCACGCCCAGTGCGCGCGCCACCGCATCGACGGTGATATCGTCATGCGTCGGCCCGATCCCGCCGGTGGTGAAGACGTAGTCGTAGGCGGAGCGCAGCGCGTTTACTGCTGCGGCAATGGCCCCCATGTCATCTGACACGACGCGTGCCTCGGTCAGGCGAATGCCCTGCACCTGTAGCCAGCTGGCGACTTGCGCAATATTCTTGTCGGCGGTGCGGCCCGAGAGAATTTCATCCCCGATCACCACCATTCCGGCGGTCCAGACCTTGTCGGCTGCTTGGCTCATTCGGCGGCAATCTTCTCGTGTTCTGGCGCGCTGTCGTGCTGCGCGGCAGCGGGCGCCTGGCGAAAGCGGAGCACGCCGTCGGCGACCGGGCGGCTCTGGAAGTCCCGGCGGTCTTCAAGGTAGTTGTGCGCGAGGGTCCAGGGGCGCTTTGCCGCGACCTTGGGCATCATGTCCTTCGCGCGGTTGAGATAACCGGAGGTATAGTCCCACGGCTCCACGGCTTCGGGCTCGTCCTCGGGGGCGAGTTCGGGAACGGCGATATCCACCCCGCGCCGCGCCATCTCATTCAGCACTTCGCAGGCATAACGCGCGTTGCAGTCGGCCCGCAGCGTCCAGCTGGCGTTGAGGTAGCCGAACACGAAGGAGAGGTTCGGCAGGTTGGAGAACATGGTGCCGCGGTAGAAGAAGTGCTCCGGCCATTCGACCGCCTCGCCATCCTTCGAAACCTCCACCTTGCCGGCCAGGACCAGCCGCAGGCCGGTGGCGGTGATCACCACGTCGGCCGGCACGTAGTCGCCCGATTCCAGCTTGATCCCGCCTGCATCGAACCCGGCAATATGATCGGTGACGACTCGCGCCTTGCCCGCCTTCATCGCTTCGAACAGGTCGCCATCGGGCACCAGGCACAGGCGCTGCTGCCACGGGTTGTAGGGCGGCTCGAAATGCTTGGGATCGTAATGAGGGCCAAGCTCGTCTTTCAAGCGGCCCCGGATGAGCTCTGCCAGCCGCTCCGGCTTGCGCCGCGACAGGTTGAAGAAATAGCTGCGCAGCGCGATGTTCTTCCAGCGGGTGAGGCGATAGGCGAACTTCTCCGGAAACCAGCGCAGGAAACGCTGGCTCCACACGTCCTGCCGCGGCCCGGCACCCATCCACGTGGGCGTGCGCTGGAGCATGGTGACGCTTTTCGCCTTGTCGGTCATGGCGGGTACCATCGTTACGGCGGTCGCGCCGGAGCCGACGATCACCACGTCCTTGCCCGAATAGTCATAATCCTGGGGCCAGAATTGCGGGTGCAGCACATCCCCGCCGAAATCGCCAATACCGGGAATGTCCGCTTCGTGCGGCTTGTCGTAATCGTAGTATCCGCTGGCGAAATAGAGCCAGCGGGCGGTGGTGACGGTCTGCTTTCCGTCCACTCCGCGCGCGGTGATCGTCCAGCGCGCGGTCATCGAATCCCAGTCGGCGGAGAGCACTTCCTGACCGAAACGAATGTTATCGCGGATGCCGCGTTCGTCGGCGATGCGATTGAGGTATTCGAGAATGCTCGGCCCGTCGGCAATCGCGTCCTCGTGCCGCCACGGTTCGAAATTGAAGCCCAGCGTGTGCATGTCTGAATCGGAACGCACGCCGGGATAGCGGAACAGGTCCCACGTCCCGCCGATCTCTTCGCGCCGTTCCAGGATGGTGTAGCTGCGGTCAGGGCACATCATGCCGATGTGCGCGGCCATGGAAATGCCCGATATGCCTGCGCCGATAATGCAGATGTCGGTGTCTGGCTGGGGCATTGAATTCCTGTCTGTCTGCTCGGCCATGCTAGGGACTACTCATAGGGCGAGAACTCTCATCGGCAAAGGGTGGCTTTGGCCCGTGAGCCTATGTTCAGCCAGATAGCGCCGCCTGCACCGTGTTGGCCAGCAGCATGGCGATTGTCATCGGCCCGACGCCGCCCGGTACCGGGGTGACGGCGCGGGCGTGCTGCACTTCCTCGAAAGCGACATCGCCCACCAACCTGTCCTTGCCGTCCTTGCCCTCGATGCGGGTGATGCCGACGTCGATCACGATGGCGCCTTCCTTCACCCAGTCGCCTTTCACCATTTCCGGGATGCCGGTGGCGGCCACGATGATATCCGCCTGCCGCGCCTTTCCGGGCAGGTCGCGGGTCTTGCTGTGGGCGATGGTGACGGTGCAGCCGAGCGCGGTGAGCATCATGGCCACCGGCTTGCCGACGATGTTGGAGCGACCGATGACCAGCGCATCGAGCCCTTCGACGTCTGGCTCGACCGATTGCAGCAGCTTGATACAGCCGTGCGGCGTGCATGGCCAGATGCCTCCTGTGCCGGTGGACAGTCTGCCGACGTTTACCGGGTGAAAGCCGTCGACATCCTTGGCTGGATCGATGGCGTCGATCACCGCGCGCTCGTCGATATGACCGGGCAGGGGGACCTGCACGAGGATGCCGTGGACGTGCTCGCTGGCGTTCACCCGGTCGATCAGGGCGAGCAATTCTTCCTGCGTGGTGCTTGCGGGCAGGCGATGCTCGGTGGAGCGCATGCCTACCCGGTCACACGCCTTAACCTTGTGGCGCACGTAGACATCGCTCGCCGGATCGTCGCCCACGAGAATGACGGTGAGGCCGGGGCGGTTGTGTCCCGCCGCCACCAGAGCCTCCACCTCGGCCTTGGTCTGTTCGTCAATGCTGCGCGCAAGGGCGCGACCGTCGATCGTTTCTGCCATGTGCGGACATTCGACCAGCAAGTGCCGCTTGGCAAGCCTGCCTCAGGCCGTGGTGTGCATGCTCCGGTCGGGCGCATCGGCATAGTCGTCCCCGCGCTCGGCATCGCCATAGCCCATCAGGTTGCGCGCGGCCTGCACCGTGTTGGCCAGCAGGCAGGCGATGGTCATGGGGCCGACGCCGCCGGGAACCGGGGTCACGGCCTTGGCGTGCTGGACCTCGTCGAACTTCACGTCGCCCACCAGCTTCGTCTTGCCGTCTTCGCCTTCCTTGCGGGTGATGCCGACGTCGATGATGACCGCGCCGTCCTTCACCCAGTGGCCCTTCACCAGTTCGGGGGCGCCGGCGGCGGCCACGATGACGTCCGCCTGACGACAGATTTCGGGCAGGCCTTCGGTGTAGATGTGGGTGACGGTGACTGTCGCCTCGGCATCCAGCAGCAGGTTCGCCACCGGCTTGCCGACGATGTTGGACTTGCCGATCACCACCACGTCCTTGCCCGTCAGGTCGGGAATGACGCTTTTCAGCAGCATCATCACGCCCAGCGGGGTGCAGGGCACGATGCCGCCCGTGCCGGTGCTGAGGCGACCGACGTTGACCGGGTGGAACCCGTCCACGTCCTTTTCGGGCGAGATCGAGCGCAGCACGAGGCGCGTGTCGATGTGATCGGGCAAGGGCACCTGGCACAGGATGCCGTGGACGTCCTCGTCCTTGTTGAGCTGGTCGATCAGCGCCAGCAGGTCTTCCTGCGAGGTATCGGCGGGCAGGCGGTGCTCGGTGGAGCGGATGCCGACCTTCTCGCACGCCTTGATCTTGCGGCGGACATAGACCTCGCTGGCAGGATCCTCGCCCACCAGGATCACCGTAAGGCCGGGGGCGGAGTGCCCCGCTGCGACCAGTTCGTCCACCTGGGCCTTGGTCTTTTCGTCCAATTGGCGCGCGATCGCGCGGCCATCGATAATGTCCGCCATTTCCGGCAAAACTCCCGTCAGCTTGTTATTCGAATACGACCGTGCGGTCGCCGTTCAGGAAAACCCGATCCTCCAGGTGCGCGCGCACGGCTTTCGCCAATACGCGCCGTTCCACGTCGCGGCCCTTGGCGACAAGATCGTCGGGGCTTTCGGCGTGGCTCACGTTCTCCACGTCCTGCGCGATGATCGGGCCTTCGTCCAGATCGTCCGTCACGTAATGGCTGGTTGCCCCGATCATTTTCACGCCGCGGGCATAGGCCTGGTGGTAAGGCTTCGCGCCCTTGAACCCAGGCAGGAAGGAATGGTGGATGTTGATGCAGCGGCCCGACAGGTGCTTCGACATGTCGTCCGAGAAGATCTGCATGTAACGCGCCAGCACCACGAGATCCGCGCCGGTCTCTTCCACGATCTTGCGAACCTGCGCTTCCTGCTGCGGCTTGGTTTCCTTGGTGATCGGCAGGTGGTGATAGGGAATATCGCCGATCAGCGATGTGGTGAGCTTCTCGCGCGGGTGGTTGGAGATGATCGCGGGCACCTCCATGTTGATCTCGCCGATGCGCATCCGGTAGAGCAGGTCGCCCAGGCAGTGGTCGAACGCGCTGACCATCAGGATGACCTTCGGCACCCAGCCGGGCTCGCGCAGGTCCCACTCCATTTCGAAATTTTCGGCAATGGCTGAGAACGCATCGCGCAGCGCCGTAATGTCGTTATCCTGCGGATCGAACACCAGCCGCATGAAGAAGCGCCCGGTTCTCCGGTCGGAGAACTGCTGCGCTTCCTCGATGATGCAGTCGCGATCGGCCGTGAATCCGGTGACACGCGCCGAGATTCCGGTGCGGATGGGGCAGGCGAGGCGAAGCGTTGCCGTCGCCATTACTTGTGCCGTGCGTCGTAATCGTTGATCCATTCGGCAGACGCGGTGAGCGCACCGAAGGGGTAGAAGTGCAGGCGTACGCGGCCGTGGCGCTCGGTCAGCTTCTTGTCGAGGCTGTCCACCAGCTTGTCCGGGCCCGCCTTGCCGACGAGGTTGGTGAGCGAGACGCCGTATTTCTTCATCACGCTGGCAGATGCGCCAACGCCGCAGCGCTTGGCAAAGCCGAGCAGTCGCTTGATCCCCGCAGGGCCGGGCACGCCCAGGCGCACGGGCACATCGATGCCGCGCTCGCGCATTTCGGCGAGCCATTCGACGATGGCATCGTCATCGAAAGCGAACTGGGTGACGACCAGCGGCGTCATGCCGTGGGCGCGTACCGCGTCGATCTTCTTCTGCATCCACACCCACAGGTCGTCCTTGCTGACGTTGGGGTGGCCTTCGGGGTGGCCGCCCACGCCGATCACTTCGTAGCCGTACTTTTCCAGAAGGCCGGTCTCGATGATCTGCAGGCTGTCCTCGAACGGGCCTTCGGGCTCCGGCGGGTCGCCGGCGATGACGAAGATGCGCTTGGCCTTGGCGCGCTCGGCGGTTTCCCTGAGGTAGTAGTCCAGTTCCTCGTGGCTCTTGATGCGGCGCGCGGAGACGTGGGCGATCGGCTCGAAACCCAGTTCGCGTACAAGGCACGATGCCTCTATGCGCTGCTCGATCTCTTCACCGGGAAGGAAGGTGACGGCGATCTGCGTGTCGGGACGGATCAGCGGCGCGGCCTCGCGCAGGCCATCGACTTCTTTCGCCGTCATTTCCAGCGAATAGCCATCGACCATGTTCTCGGCCGGCTTTTCCCAATTGGGATGGATCGTCTCGTAAGATGCCATGTCACTCTCCTGGTGCGGACTGCCCGCCGACGACTCCGGCAGGCCCGAATTATTGTCGAGATAGGCCCTAGCCTAAAGTCGCAAATTCGTATAGATGAAATTTTCAAGAACGCGAAGAAAGTGAGGGGAAGCCGCCGAAATGCTCATGTTCCTGCCTGGTCTCATCTGCGATTCGCGCATCTATGCGCCGCAGCAAGCCGCCTTTCCTGACGGACTGGTGGTGGATGGCTATGGCATGGCCGACTCGCTGGCGGAGATGGCGCGGATCGCGCTGGCCCAGGCGGATGAGCGCGGCGCGGACAAGCTCGACGTGTTCGGCCACTCCATGGGCGGGCGCATCGCGATGGAAGTGTTCCGCCTCGCGCCGCACCGCGTCCGTCGCCTCGCGCTGGTGTCCACCGGCATCCACCCCGTGGGCGAGAACGAACCGGCCAAGCGCGCCGAGCTTCAGAAAGTTGGCTACGACAACGGTTTCGAGGCGCTGGTCGATACCTGGCTGCCGCCGATGGTGGCCGATGCCAATCGTGACACTCCCGAATACAATGTGATGCGCGAAATGTGCCTGTCCAAAGGGCAGGCCGTGTTCGACGCGCAGATAAAGGCCCTGCTGGGCCGCCCGCCGTTCGACGACCTTCTCAAGCAGGTGCGGTGCCCGACGCTGGTGATGACCGGCGAACTGGATGCCTGGGCTCCGCCTGCGCAGCACGAGACGATCGCCGCGGCCATCCCCGGATCGAAGCTGGTTGTGGTGCCCGGCGCGGGACACATGATCCAGCTCGAGGCGCCCGACGCGGTGAACGCTGCCATTGCCGATTGGCTGGCCATTCCTGCCGACGACTGATTTTTCGAATACCTGAACTATCGCAACCTTCCCCAGAGAGAGGAACCGAAAGATGAGTGAGACACTGCAACAGAAGCTGGACAGCAAGGGCGACATCGTCGAATTCCTGCGCAACCAGCAGCTTGGCCCGAACCCCTATCCCGGCGTTCCGGCGGAATATTCCAACTGGCGCAACGAACAGCGCGCCTGGGCCGAAAGCGCCGTACTGTTCAACCAGAGCTATCACATGGTGGAACTCTACGTGCGCGGCCCCGATGCCATGGCGCTGCTGGAATACACCGCCATCAACAGCTTCAAGAACTTCGCCGTGAACAAGGCGAAGCAGTACGTGCCGGTCACGCCGGACGGCTATGTCATCGGCGACGTGATCCTGTTCTACCTCGACGAGAACGAATTCAGCCTGGTGGGCCGTGCGCCGGCCATCGAATGGGTCGAATTCCACGCTCAGTACAAGAAGCCCGACGGCAGCAAGTGGGACGTCGAAGTCGAGCGTGACGAGCGCACCGCGATGCGTAACGACGGCAAGCGCAAGAACTACCGCTTCCAGCTTCAGGGCCCGAACGCCATGAAGATCCTGGAAAAGGCCATGGGCCAGACCCCGCCGGACCTGAAGTTCTTCAACATGGCTCACGTCGACATCAACGGCAAGGACGTGATCGCGCTGCGTCACGGCATGGCCGGCCAGCCGGGTTACGAACTGTTCGGCCCCTGGGCCGATTACGAAGCCGTGCACTCCGCACTGGTCGAAGCCGGCAAGGACCACGGTCTCGCGCTGGTGGGTGGCCGCGCCTATTCGTCGAACACGCTGGAATCGGGCTGGCTGCCTTCGCCGCTGCCCGCCTTCTACACGGGCGACAGCGAGATGATGAAGGACTTCCGCACCTGGGCATCGGGCAAGTCCTATGCCGGCATGTGCTCCATCGGCGGCAGCTACGTTCCCGACAGCATCGAGGGCTACTACCTCACGCCGTGGGACATCGGCTATGGCCACATCGTGAAGTTCGACCATGACTTTGTCGGTCGCGAAGCGCTCGAGAAGATGGCCGACCAGAAGCACAAGCAGAAGGTCACGCTGGCTCTCGACAACGAAGACATGATGCGCGTTCTCTCCTCGCTCTATGCCGAGGGCGACCGTGCCAAGTACTTCGAATTCCCGAGCGCCGTTTATGCCATGCACCCGTTCGACGAAGTGAAGAACGCTGCTGGCGAAGTGATCGGCGTATCGACCTGGGTCGGCTACTCCTCGAACGAAGGCAAGATGCTCACGCTCGCCATGATCGATCCCGACGAGGTCGAAATGGGCAAGGAAGTGAAGCTGGTGTGGGGCGAGCCGAACGGCGGCACCTCCAAGCCGACGGTCGAGCCGCACGTCCAGACCGAGATCAAGGCTGTCATCAGCCCGGTTCCGTACTCGAATGTCGCCCGCACGGCCTATGCCGACAGCTGGCGCGCCAAGGGTGTCGGCGCCAACGCCTGATAAAGCCTTTCCCGTTTGGGAGGGAGAGGGGCGACCTGCGCAAGCGGGTCGCCCCTTTTGCTTGCGATAAGCGCCCCGATTGCGCCATGCTGCACAAATGGTTGCACGCTTTTTCCTTTTCCTCGCGGCGCTTTGCCTGTCCGCACCCGCACTCGCGGACGATCACGACGCATCGCTGGATGGGCACTGGGCCTTTCGCATCGACGATGCGACGATCTTCGTCTTCCTTCTCGAACAGCAGGAGGACGGCGGCTGGGAAGGTGCGTGGACACGGCCTGCACAGATCGACAGCAACGGCGTCATCTTCCGTGCCATGGCCGGTCAGCAGACCGTACGCCCGACCTCGGTTTCCGAGCGCAACGGTGCCCTGCAACTGACCTTCGCCGGCCCCGGAGACACCGGGCGCAACGATGTGCTGCGGTTCCGGCAATCAGGGGAGAACCGGGCCGAGCTGAATTACGTGGGGATTCCCGGCGATCCCTACCCGCTCGTCCGCGTCGCCCCGGATACGCCCCTGGGCCCGTTTGACGATGTGCGCATCTATGACCGTGACAACGCTGTGACCGAAGCGGACTACGTGGCCCAGTCCGAACGGCTTTCCGAAAAAGAGGCAACGGAGGGCAGCGAAGAGGAAGCGGATGCGGCAGAGGCCGAGGAACCGACGGGAGCGGACGTGGAAGCCGAAAGCGAGGAGGAACGTCCCCGCATCACGGCGGATTTCCTGGATGACCTGTAGGCCCTAGCTGCCTTCCAGCAGCGCTGCGGTCTTGTCCAGCATGTCGCGGACGCGCTGCTCCGTGGCCTCGTCCACGCGAACCTTGGGCATGGCAACCGCGATGGAACCGACCGGGTTGCCATCGATCTTCACCACCCGCGCGATCCCCTCGATCCCGCGCGAGAATTCCTCGTTGGTGGTGGCAAACCCGCTCTCGCGCGACTGGGCGATCTGGGCGCGCAGCGCCGCTTCCTCGGTCACGGTAGATGGTGTGAAAGCCTCGCGTGTCGTCTCCGCGAAATACCGGTCAAGGTCCTCTTCCGGCAGGGCCGCCAGCAGCACCTTTCCCGCCGCCAGGGCGTGCATCGGCAGGCGCTGGCCGCTGGGAACGGAATAGCGCAGGGCCTGCTCGCTGCTCTCGGTGACTATGGCCTCGATCTCCCAGCCCTCGCGAATGAAGAAGCTGGTGGTTTCGTCCAGTTGCATCCGCAGGGTGCGCACCAACGGCGCAGCGCGGTCTCGCAAGGTGTAATGCCCGCCCGTCGTCTGCAGCCGGGCAAGCCCCGGCCCGGCGGAATAGCGGCGGCCGTGCCGCTCCAGATACTCTCGTTCCACCAGGGTTGAGAGAAGGTAGGAAAGGCTGGACACCGGAATGGCCAGCGCTGTCGCGATCTCCTGCGCCACCAGCGGGCGATCGTGCGCGACGACATACTCGATGATGTCGAGCGTGCGCGTGGCTGATTTCACCTGGCTGTTTTGCGCAGGGGCACTGGATGCCGCAGTTCTGGTGGTCGCTTCCGCCATGCGAAAGCTATTTCATATATACGAAAATTACGCAAGAGTGAAAATACGGATGTCAGACAAGTCTTTCGTCAGCGATATCCGCCCCTTCGCGAAGCGCGCGCAGCTTGGCCCAGGCCACCTTCGGATCGATCTTGCCATATCCGGCGAAAGTGCCGAAGCCGCAGTCCGTGCTGGCGATCACCCGGTCCTTGCCCACGATGGCTGCGAACCGCTCGATGCGCTGGGCGATCAGCTCGGGCGTCTCGACGTAGTTGGAGCAGGTATCCACCAGGCCGGGGGCCAGCACCTTCTCGGCAGGCAGGTCAGCTTTCGCCCACACGGCCCATTCGTGCTCGTGGCGCGGGTTGGCGGCTTCGAAAAGGATCGTGGCGGGGCGTGCGCTCAGCACCACATCGAGGATCGTCTCCAGCGGAATGTCGTGTGTGTGCGGGCCTTCGTAATTGCCCCAGCACACATGCATCCGCATCATCTCGGGCGCGATGTTCTGCGTCGCCTCGTTCAGCGCATCCACGTTAGCGCGGATCGCGGCGAGGAATTCGCTCTCGCTCATGTCCTGGTAGCCGGTGTGCCGGCTCATCGCGAGGTCCGGGCAATCGAGCTGCAACTGCAATTCCGCGTCCACGATCGCCTCGTACTCGGGCCGCATCGCGGTAGCCAGATCGGCAAGGTAGGCTTCGTGGCTGGGATAGTACTGGTTTGGCTGGAAGGCCGTAATGAGGCCCGGCGATGCAGAGTTCAGGAAAGCTTCGGTGCCATTTCCCTCTGCCTCCAGCGCGGCTTTGAACCGGCGAATGTCGTCGTGCAGGGGTTGCAGGTTCACCAGTTCCACCTTGTCGACGGCGCTGGCCCGCGTGAATTCCTGGCTGCCCATGATGTGCGACAGCTTCTTGGCGAGGTCCGGCACTTCGGCAAGGTCCTTCGCGGGCTTGCGCGGCGTATGTCCGCCAAAGCCTGAAAGCCGCTCGATGATGTAGGTGGAATAGCCCACCTTGCCGAGCTCTCCGTCGCTGACGACGGAGACGCCCGCCGCCACCTGCTGGCGCACCGCCTCGGTCACCGCATCCTGCACTACGCGGTCGAATTCCTCCGCGTCGTATGGCTCGCCCTTGTCGCGGGCGAGAAGGAGTGGGACGAGCTGTTCTCCGCGCGGCAGGCTGCCGACATGACTGGTCTTGATCATGCGCGCCTCATTTCATGCACGTGAAGCTTTCGCAAGAACGAACTTTGCAGGGGCCGGCAACCGTCATTACCGTTGCCCCCAATCGTAACGCCCGTTAACGTCCAGGCAGGAAGCTCGGAATGAGCGGGGGAGAGAGACAATGAGCCGAACGCCCGATGAAGAGGCGAACCTGGCGCTGGTGGTGGCGATGTTCGAGAACGTGCTGTTGCCGCTCGATAGCAGCCGCGTCGACGAATACATCGCCGAGGACTACATCCAGCATCACCAGAACGTGGAGCCGGGGCGCGATGCGCTGAAACGCTTCCTCGACTGGGCGAAGGGCCAGCCGGGCGAGGCGGAGCAGATCCTCCACCGCTCTTTCGTGGATGGCGACCACGTGATGCTGCACTACCACGTGATCCGTCACGAGGGCGATCCGGGCTTCGCCGTCATGGACATCTTCCGCGTGGAGAATGGCAAGATCGCAGAGCACTGGGACGTGATGCAGGACGTCGATCCCGGTCGTCTCAACCCGCTGTCACCATTCTGAGGAACTGCCGATGAGATTCAAAGACAAGATCGTCCTGGTCCTCGGCGGCAACTCGGGCATGGGTCTCGCTGCGGCGCAGGCCTTTGCAGCAGAAGGTGGCAGGGTGCATCTGACGGGGCGGGACCAGACGACCATCGATAGCGCGGTCGCCAGCATCCCCGGCGCAACCGGATACCAATCCGACATTTCCGACCCGGCAGCGACCGAGCAGGTCGTAAAAGCCATCGAGGACGCCGATGGCCGGATAGACGTGCTTTACATCAATGCCGGCGTCGGCGGGTTCGCGCCCCTGCGCGATATTACCGAGGAGGCGTGGGACCATACCCATTCGATCAACCTTCGCGGTTGCGTGTTCGCCTTGCAGAAGGCGGTGCGGATCATGGGCAAGGGCGGCTCCGTCGTCGTCACTGGCTCCATCGGTGCCCACGGCGCGCTGGAGGGCAACGGCGCCTATGCCGCCGCAAAGGCGGGGCTGTTCATGGCAATGAAGGTGTTCGCCAAGGAACTGGTGGCAGAGGGCATCCGCGTCAATGTGGTCAGCCCCGGCCCCATCGACACGCCGCTGCTCTATCGCAATCCCGGCATGACGGACGAGCAGGTGGCGGGCCTGAAGGACATGATGATCGCCAACATCCCGATGAAGCGGATGGGCGAGAGCGAGGAAGTGGCCAAGGCCGTGCTGTTCCTCGCCAGCGACGATGCCAGCTTCATCAGCGGCGCGAACCTGTTCGTCGACGGCGGCCTGATAGAACTGGGATAGACATGACCGACTTCAACGACACCACCCCGTTCGCCGCGCCGTTCAGCGAACTGGACAACCCGCGCATGGAATTCGTCATGGAAGTGCGGCTGACCTTCCCCGAGGTCTATACCATCACGCCGCATCCCAGCGGCGGCATGCGCAGCGCCGTGCTGGTGAAGGGCGGCACGTTCGAGGGGCCGCACCTGAAAGGGCGCGCCGTGCCCGGTTCGGGCGGCGACTATGCCTACTTCCGGCCGGACGACGTGGCCGTTTTCGATGCGCGCTACCTGCTGGAGGAGGACGACGGCACGATCATCCTGCTGCACAACAAGGGTTTCCTGTGGGGCCGCCAGCCCGACACCATGCAGCGCCTGCGCGACTGGGCCTTTGCCGATGGTGAGCCGGTGCCGCATCCGGAGTATTACCTGAGGGGCAACCCCACCTTCGAATGCGCCGTGGGCAAGCACGACTGGCTGACCAAGCACGTCTTCATTGGGGTGGGAGAGCGCCGTAGCGACGGCAACAGGTTGCGGTATTACGCGCTGACCTGAGGAGCAGGCACTGAAAACACTCAACTTTATGAATTCGCTCCTGATTTGATTCGCGAATACGTGCCAAAGGCGGTATACCTGCCGACTTGGAGCGATCACTTCCGCGTCGCCCCGGAAAGGCAGATGCGCGATGCATCGCGTCGCCAACTTCGATGTTGCCAGGCAATTTCACAGCAAGCGCCTGGGCTTGTTCATGAAGGTTATGTTCGGTCTGGGCTGCGCGCTGGCCATGGTGGGCATGCGCGTGTTGCTGGACGTGTGGGCGGAAGCCTCGGGGCCGTTCGCGCTGGTCTATCCCACGGTGCTGATCGCTACCTTGTTCGGACACTGGCAGGCGGGCATCACCGCCTACGCCGCGAGTTTCCTGTGGGCGTGGTATTTTGCCCTTGCCCCGATACGGGCATGGAGCTTCGAGAACGAGACAGACGCGTCGCGCGTGGTCATCAACGCCGCAGCCGTCCTGATCGTGCTGGTTCTCGCCGAGGCGTTTCGCCGGGCGGTCGCCAACGCCATCGGAGAACGCGACCAGGAGATCGAGCGGCGTGTCATCCTGCAACAGGAACTCGAGCATCGCACGAAGAACAACTTCGCCCTCGCCGCCAGCCTGCTGGAAATGCAGAAACGGCGGGAGGAGCAGCCGGAGGTTTCCGCCGCGCTGGAAACCGCGATTGCGCGTATCCACTCGTTCTCCTCGGCCTACTCTAACCTCGCCCTGAGGCAGGGCGAGGGGGCAATGGTGACGATGCAGGATTACCTCGTCGACGTCGTCGACCGGGTGACGCGCGGCGCATTCATGGAGAACGTGCGAGTCGAGGTCGACAGCGGCACGGCCGATTACGCGATGCCGCGAGAGGTGGCCGTCGCCATCGGCCTGTTCACGAACGAGGCGCTCACGAACTGCGCGAAATACGCCTTCCCTGACGGGCGGGATGGCAAGGTCACGGTGAAATTCGATGGCAGCGGCGACAAATGGTCGCTGGCTATCGAGGACAACGGCATCGGCACTTGTGCCAGCACGGAAGGCTCCGGCATCGGCGAGCGGCTGTTCGCTGCATTTGCGCAGCAGGCACAGGCGGAATACCGCGTCGACGCAAAACCCGGCGGGCGGGCGCTGTTGCTCGCCAGCCAGTCTCTCAATTAACCCGGCTTTCGACCGCCTCCGCGATTCCCGCTTCGGCCAGATTGCCGATGTCCGCCGATCCCGCCAGTCCACAGGGCGATACCCCCTCGTATGGACTCTTTCGCAAATTGACATAGTCTTCGCGAAGGGCAGCCCGACAAGAGGCTGTATCCAAGGAGAGGGGAACAATCATGACTGCATATCTCGCGCTCGCGTTTTCAGTGGGCCTGCTTGCCATTCTGGACACCTGGCTTTTCGGCGTCCCACTGGCGAGCTTCCTGCCCGGCCTCGTGTGGATCAGTTTCATCGCCTGGGGTTGCCACTTCCATTCGGGCGGCGGCGTAAAGGGCATGACGACGGCGATCGTCGGCATGAGCTTCGGTGCGCTTGTCGGCATGGTTGCCGTGATTCTCGCGGGCGGCGCGCTGGCAGGACTTGGCGACCTTGCGGCACCGGTGGCCGTGGGTCTGGGTGCCTTTGTCATCTGCCTTGCCAGTGCAGTGCCGTTTCTGGCGACGATCCCTGCCAGTGTCTACGGTTTCGCGTCGATTGCAGGGCCGATCCTGCTTGCCGGAATGGCACCGACGGAAGCGATCGTGCCGACCGTGGTATCCATCGTCATCGGTGCGGTGTTCGGTATCGTATCGGAGAAGCTGGCCGGCGCGCTGACGAAGAAGGACGTCGCCGCAGCGGCGGCTGAGCCTGCCGAGTAAGGACGGCGATTCCAGCGGCGGACGGGGATTGTTTCGGCATCCCCGCTCGCCTGCTGGCTAACGTTTCCTTCCGGAAACGAGCGAATAGTCCGGCAAGCCTTTCCAGGCGAGAAGCGGCACGAAATAGTGCCGCCACGGTCACGCCAGCACCACGTTGAAGATGATGGTCAGCGCGCCGAAGACGTATTCGATCACGCCCTCGTCCAGCACGAAGTTCCAGTAGACGATCACGAAGTTGATCGGCGCGATCGCGATCACGCAGAGCGGCATCAGTCGGTTGGCGAGGATCAGCAAGCCAAGCAAGATCTCCGCCACTTTCACACAGGTCATCAGGCCCGAATCGATCATGGCCAGCGAGAAATCGATGGCAGCCTGCTCCTGCCCCAGCGGCTGCCACCCGGGATCGATGAACGGCATCGCGCCGGAATAGACCCACCAGCCGCCGAAGATCACGCGGCTGGCGTGATAGAGCCACTTCACCTGACAGGTACCCCCTCGCTCGGTTCCTCGCCCTGCTCGATCCATGCCTGCGCACGCTCTTCGGCGAAGCGCGGGCTGGTGGCGGTGATGTAACCGCGGATCTGCACGTTGCCCTCGTGGCAGGCATATTCGTACATGCCGTAGTCGTCCTCCCGCAGCCACGGCAGGTCGATCTTGTAGTGGCCTTCCATCACCACCGGATCGCGCACCCATGCCTCGTAACGGATCTGGTTGTCGTTCATCAGTGTCAAGTGTTCGGTGATGCGGAGTTGGTCGGAATTGGGCGCGGGACCCATTGACATGCCGGGGCGGAAATTGGTGGTTTCGATCACCAGTGTATCGCCTTCCCAGTGCCCGACCGAGTAGCCGAGGTCATACTGCACGTCGGACGCTGGCGGTTCGCGCCCGTCGAGATAGACGAGCCGCGTTTCGTGAATCATTTCAAGGCTGATCGCGACAAGGCCGGGCGCCTGGAAAATCTCGATCCCGCCGTTGTAGGCGCCGGGCAGCATGGAACCGGGCATTCCCCGCGTCAGGCAGCGATCGAAGATGCCGAAATCGTCCATGTTCTCGAACACGTCGGTGTTCCAGCTCGTGCGCTCGTTGGCTTTCCACTCCTGCCCCTCAGCGGTCAGCGGCGGGTAGCGACCGTTGGCGGGCTCCACGATCATGCTCGACTGGCGCAGCGGGTGGCCGAATTCGGCCCAGTGGCCCATCGCCATCAGGCCTGCCTTGTCCTCTTCCTCGTACCGGTCGAGATCGCTGTCCGCGCGGGCGAAGGCGCGCTCGTATTCCTCGTCCGTCAGGAAGGCGCGTTCCCCCAGTGCGGGGCTGCGTTCGCGCGGGGTACGGCCCAGGTAATCGACCGGCCACTTGCCGCGCAGGTCCGGATCGCCCCATTGCGTGCGCGGCATGGCCCAGCCTTCGGGTGGCGGTTCGAACCGCGCTGCCATCTGTTCCTCGAACGATGCGTCCTGCGCGCCCAGCGGCGATGCCGCCAGCGCGCACGTGGCCAATGCCAGCACGAGTTTTCTCATGCGCCTCTCCCCTCTGGGTGCAACCTATGCCGCATCGGCCATGCCATGCAACTCTTTCGCCGAATGTGGCGATCCCGGTTGACGCGGTATGAAATGTCCGAAAGGATATTCCCGAATTGTCACAGGGGTTTAGGAATGACGAGACTTAACGGGCTGGCGATGCTGGCGGCATGCACGGCATTGGCAGCTTGCGGAGGCGGAGGAGGGGTTTCCAGCACGCCGCCGCCAATCGGCAACCCATCGCCATCGCCATCGCCGATTCCCACGCCGACGCCCACTCCGGCACCAACGCCGACTCCTACGCCCCCTCCAACTGGACCCAATCCGGGAGGGTTTGCAGCCAATGTCCTTGATGATGATGCGTCCTTCACGTCCAGCGCCACACTTTCCGATGTGGAACTGACCCGTGCCGCTGCCGAGGTCGCCCAGACCGCGGTGGAGCGCAGGGATATCACCATCGATTTCGACGCTTCTGCACAGACCTACACGCTGCGTTTCGGTTCGACGGAGCAGGAATTCGGCCCCGCCGACCTGACACCGGAAAGCGGCGACGGGCTGGCCGCCTACCAGATCGACACCGCGAGCGGGAGGCAGTTCCTGTCGATCTATACAGTGCCTTTTATCTCGGCGAGCTTCGCCACGGATCTCGATTACAACCAGTACGTAGCGCAAGCGTATTGGCAGCTCGATTCGACGGACAATTCCAGCCAGTTCACACGCTTTTTTGCCTTCGTGTTCGGCGACGAAACCGATCCCGCCGAAATGCCGACCACCGGCTCCGCGCACTGGCTGGTCGACATTTTCGGCGCTCTGGCCAAGCCAGGGGAAGAGCTGCTGACGATATCGGGCACCGGAGATTTCGAGGTCGATTTCAAGCAGGGCGTTTACCAGTTCATGAGCTCCGTCACCGAGACCGAGTTCCAGACCTTTGGCGGGACAGCAGGCGCGCTGTACCTGCAATCGTCCGGCAAGCTGCAGGCCGACGGCACCTTCGGCGGACCGCTGGCATACGACGGCACTGCAACCCTGGACGGTTCCCTTTCGGGCCGCTTCTTCGGACCCGGCGCTGCCGAACTGGGCGCCACGTTCGAAGCAACGGACAGCAACGGCACGACGCTGAACGGCTCGTTCACCGGACAGCGCAGCACCTTTGCCTCGACCTCTGCCGGGATTTCGAACATCACCCTTACCGATCCCCTGACGGAAGGCCGCACCTTCGGCGAGGGCGTGGAAGGCCACATCAGCTACAGAAGCGACGACCCGGAAGATTTCGCAGACATCGGCTACATTTCGCGCGAAGGTGTAGTCACCTACGATGGCAATGGCGTCATCAGCGTGTCGGGCAACTTCTACCGTGTCCTTGCCGAAGAGGATCGGATCGCGGACTCAAGTGGCAAGTTCGATCGCTATGCCTATTCCGACGAGGAAGGCGAATACGAGTTGGCGCTTTACAAGCTGGGCGACGCCAATCCCGAAATCGCGCTGACTTATGCCAGCTTCTATACTCAGACCGCCATCGAGGAGAGTCCGACCCCGAACGCCACCGTCCTGCGACGCGAGGACCGCTTCGTGCACTGGGGCCTGCGGACAATGCCGGAGATCATTCGGGCAACTTCGGGCACCGCGCGTTACGGCGGGGTGGTCTATGGCCGTGCCAACCGTGCGGATCGCGCACAATTCGAAGTGGGCGGGACCTCCGCTTTCACCATCGATTTCGGTGCCGGCAGCTATGACGGGCAACTGGTTCTGACCGGCACCGAAGTGGGGCAGGGAGGCCCGGTCGACCTGGGCACCTGGACCTTCGGCTCGGAGATCAGGAGCGGCTTTATCGCCAGAGCGAATATGTCGGCAACGGTCGGCGGCAAGCCCGGCTACGGGCAGATATTCCCCACACTCTACGGTCCCAATGCCGAGGAGATCGGGGCCGACTTCGAGGCGACCGTCGAAAATGGCCTGGGCGACCCGATGCGGCTCGACATCTTCGGCGTCACCGTGGGCCGGCGCGAAGACTGATAACGGCGAGGATTTTCGGCGCGGCAACTAGACCGCGCCGTTCCTGTCAGCCCTTGCGCACGCTCGCGTCCAGCTTGGCATGGCTTACCCAGGTCCCGTGAACCTGGCTGCGCAACGCCTTGCCGGTCCTGATCTTCGCGACAGGGCCCTTCTCGATGGCATCCGCCTCCACGATCCACAGTTCGCTGGAATAGTCGGACGGATCGCCCGCTCCGGGAGGGCCGTTGGGAATGTCGATCGTGGTGAGCAGCCAGCCGCCGTGACCTTCTGCGGGATCGACCACGTGTGCAGGTTCGCTGATGGCGGCACCCGGCGGCGTCTCCATCATCGATAGCTGCCCGGTGTTCGGGTTGATGCGCAGCAGCGCGTTGAAATTCGCACCGACGGGGCCGCCGAGCATGGGCGGGCCTTTCGCATCGGGGTTCATGCTGAGATACCACGCGCGGTCGTAGGGGCGGCCCTGCACCGCGTCTTCCACCCGGCACAGGTCTCCCGGAGGGCCGAGCGGACGTTCTTCTATAGCCAGCGTATCGGCGGTCATGTCCACGCTCCAGCGCGTGAGCGCGCCTTGGATTTCCTGCTGTGGAATGTCGATCCCGCCCGCCTCGCGCATGAACTGGAAGGCGTTGGTGTCGGTCAGGCACAGGTCGACATGCACCGTGTCACCCTCCTCGAAGGCATTCACCTCGTGGAAGCAGGAGACGCCGATCGGGCCCTCGATCCATTTCATTTCCGACACATCGCCATAGCGCGGCATGATGCCGAGGTAGCTCGGCAGGTCCTGGTGGTGCGCCCAGTGTGCGCCGCCCTCCTTGATCCGGTCGAGATCGGCCAGGGTCGGGAAGATCGGGAAGATCGCGTAGTTCTCGGTAATGACGAAATCGTGGATGGTGGAGCAATACGGCTGATCGAACCACTGTTCCTTCACGAGATTGCCGTCCTTGTCGGCAATGCAGTAGGCAACGTCCAGCGTGCACAGCCCGCCCGCCTCGTAGCCGAAGAAGAACATCTCGCCGGTTTCGGGGTCGATGCGCGGATGGGCGGTGAAGGTCTCGCTTTTCAGCTTGCCTTCGTAGTCCCACCGTCCCTCGGTCTCCAGCGTATGCGGATTGACCTCGTACCCGCGCCCGTCTTCCTTCGTCATGAACAGTCGGCCGCCGTGCCAGACCGGCGTGGTGTTGGCGACGGTGCGGTCCTTGCCCTTCACGCTCGGATCGTCGGTGAAGGGATTGCGGTATCGCCCGAACAGGGCGCGGCCTGCTTCCTTCTCGGCAAGGTAACGCTCGGTCTCGACATACCTGATGGCGAAGTCGACCTTGCCGCCTTTAAACGAAAAGGCGGAGATCATGCCGTCGTGGTTGAGGGCGATGTCGTTCTCGAACATGGGTTCGTGCGCGTTGTCGGGCACGGCGCGGAAGAAGGTGCCTTCTACCGCCGAGGGGATTTCGCCCTCAACTTCAAGGTTTTCCAGCCGGTATTCCTGTTGCCGGGGTGTATTCGTACCGATAAAATGAATGGTCTGCGGAAAAGCGCCCATGACCAGTTCCCTCCCAATGATTCTTGGCGATAACGCTAACGTTTGTTACGGTTGGCGCAAGGCCAGTTCATTGATAACGGTCAATCGGGGAGAGTGAGGATGGCGGGGGACACCGGGGAGGCGCTGAGGCCGCGCGGGTCCGTTCACTCGGGCGAAACCGACGAGGTGGTCCTGCTGCACCGTTTGCTGAAGCTAACCAACAGGTTGATGGCGCCGTTCTCCATCCACCTATCCCATCGCTACAAGATCAGCATCAACGAATTCCGCCTGCTGATGACCGTCGGTGCGCTGGGCCGCACGGCCAGCCACGAGGTCGCCGAGCTGACCGGCGTGAACGCTATGAGCATCAGCCGCGCCGTCGCCACGTTGCAGAAGCACGGCCGCGTGATCGTGGAGCGGGACGAGAGCAACAAGCGGCGCAAGTGGCTCAGCCTGTCGGAAGAGGGTGAGCGGCTCTACGAGATCATGCGGCCGCAGACCGAAACTGTGGCGCATTACCTGTTCGGTAAACTTGAGAAGGGCGAGCTTGAAGGTTTCGCGAATATCGTCGAACGCCTGATAGAACGGCTCGATGCCGAGGACGAGGACGGCAATTCGCTGTTCCTCGAACGCACGAAACCCCAGGAATAGCGCCGAAGGAATGACCATGACCGAAGAACAGCGCCGCGCGATCGAGGCCGATGTGACGCGCCTGATCCACCAGTACGTATGGGCCAACGATGCGCAGGACTGGGAGCGGTGCGCCGCGCTTTACACCGAGGATGCCGTGTTCCGCCGCCCCAGCGGCGGCGATCCGGTGGTGGGGCGCGAGGCGATCCTCGCAAGCTTCACCGCTCGCCCGCCGCGCGCGCAGCGGCACGTGATGGCGAACGCCCTGGTCGACGTGGTGAGCGATACCGAGGCGCGGGCGAAAAGCGTGATCGTGCTCTACATGGGCGATGCAGCGGAAGAGGGACTGCCGGTGCAGGATCCCAAGTCGCCGCTGATCGGCACTTTCGAGGATCGCGTGGTGCTGACGGGCGACGGCTGGCGCTTCGCCGAGCGAACCGGCGGACTGGACTTCCTGCCCTAGCCGAACGCCTTCTCCGCCTCGGCCTTCGCCTCGACGGCCTCCCGCCGCTTGAGCGCGGCGGGCACCAGCAGGGCCACCACTACGCAGGCAAGCGCGGGCAGGGCGGCAACGCCGAGGAAGGTCTGCGCCGGGATTTCGTTTGCCAGCATCCAGCCGCCCAGCGGCGGCCCGGCAAAGGCTCCCAGCCTTGCCACCAGCACGCCCATGCCCACTGCGCTGGATAGAAGGCGCGCGGGGAAGAGGTAGGCGCACAGACCCGGCAGCACCATGCCGCCCGCGCTCGCGCCGCCTACACCCACACAAAGGAGGACCGTCCACATCACGGGATCGGGCGCGGTGACGAAGACTCCGGCAAAGCACACGGCCATCGCGCCGAACAGCAGCACCAGTGTCCACGCCTTGTGCCACCGGTCCAGCAGCAGGCTGGCGCCGATGCCGATGGCAAGCCCGGCCAGTTGGACGACGCCCGAGACGCGGGCTGCATCGTCCAGCGTCATGCCCGCTTGCGGCAGCACGGTCGGCAGCCAGGAATTGAGCAGGTAGAGGTTGAGCGCGTTGAGCGCGAGCATCGTGGCGAAGACCATGAAGGGAAACAGCCACGGCGCGCTGAACAGCACCAGCTGCGGCAGCTTCGCGCGCTTTTCTCCCGGTTTCACGTCCTCTGCCGGGGGACGCTCACCCGACAGGATCAGCCAGAGCGCCACGGCAAGGGCAACGGCCATTGCGCCCGGTGCGACGAACAGGCCCTGCCAGCCGCCAAGGTCGATGATCTCCGGCGCGGTCAGCCCGGCGATGGCGATGCCCAACGGGATGCCCGCAGAGACAACCGCCATGATCGTGGCGCGCAGCCGATCGGGTGCCAGCTCTGCCGAGAGTGCGCTGACGTTGGGCAGGCACGCCCCCAGCGCGAGCCCAGTGACGAAGCGCCAGACGAGGAATTCGGTGATGCTGCCGGCCGTTGACGTGGCCAGCGTGGCCGCGCCCGTGATCACGCAACCGCCGACGATCAGCATCCGGCGGCCGAACCGGTCCCCCAGCGGTGCCAGCAGGGCGCCGCCCGCGCCAAGCCCCACCAGCAGGGCGGTGAAGACCCAGCCGAAACCTGCCGGATCCAGTCCCATGTCGGTGAGGCGCGGTACGGCGAGGGCCATGGCGGCAATATCGAAGCCTTCCATCACGAACACCCCGCCCAGCAGGACGAGCGAGAGCAGGGTGCGGCCATTCATGGCGCGGGTTTCAGGCGACACGGTGCAGGCCTCCGCCGCCAGCCAGCGCTTCGTCCCGCCCGTCCCACGGGGAGGGCATGCGGTAAGGCACCGTGAGGAAATCGGCCTCCACCTGTTCGATCGCGCCATCGCGAATGCGGAAGGCTTCGGCGAGGTAGTAGCTATGCGGGCGGCGCACCGGGCTCTTTGCCGTAGTGCCGTCCGTCAGGGTGTATTCGCCGATGCGGCCCGAATGGTCGATGAAGCCGTAGGCCAGCACGATGCCGCGCTCTGTATCCACCAGCGGGAAGCGGCGGGCGCGCAGGTCATCGTCGTAGCGATACCAGCCGAGCGCGAACTGCTCCTCGCAGCCCAGGCGCGCGACGGGCAGGGGAAAGTCGGCGTTGTTGGTGGTCTGCACCCCGTTTTCCACGCGGTTGCAGCTGGGCCAGAACTTCGTGTTGATCGTGCCGTCGTTGCGCTCGATGGTCTCGAAGTAGCCGTCGGCAACGCGCACCAGTTCCTTGCGGGTGGAACGCGCGCCATCGGGGATCAGCGCTTCCATCACCGGCTTGCGTTCGAAATGCTGCGGGCCGAAGGGGAAGCCCTCGTCCTTGTTGCGGGCAACCACGGTCTCGATCCCGGTGATTTGCCCGTCCGACACTTCCAGCCGGATGCACGCGGGATTCAGCGCGTCGGTTTCCTCCACCGCGGTGAACACGGCTACCTGCCCGCGAGAGGCTTCCGCAAAGCGCAGGTCGTAATCGTGCCTTGCGGTGATCGTGTTCCACAGCCCGTCGCCGACTGCGATCTGCACGTTGTTCTCGGTATTGAAGACGCTCGGCGCAATCGGTGCGCGCGACGGATCGCGCTGTGTCAATGCCGACAGGTAGGCGTCGAGAACGCCGTACAATTGCTCACGATTGGCCAAGACCCTCTCCCATAGCTTGACTCGAAGCGGTGCTAGCTGAAAAGTAACGAACGTTAAAGTCGCGCATGCAAGTCGCGTGGGAGAGGGACGGATTAATTATGGCGGATACACCGCTGCCACCGGGAATGTCGGCCATGCGGCTGGACGAGGTGCGCCGGGCGCTGGAAAGCGCGCTGGGGCCGGACAAGGTCTTTTTCGAGCCGCTGGACAGGCGCAGTTACCAAGACAAGTTCGCCGTGGACGATGCGCTGCATCATCCCGCGGGTGCCGTCTCGCCCGAAACGGTGGAGGAAATCCAGGCGGTGGTGGCGATTGCCAACGAATACCGTCTGCCGGTCTTCCCCATCGCACGCGGCAAGAACCTCGGCTACGGCGGCACCGCGCCGGTGATGGCAGGCTCCGTGGTGATGGACCTGTCGCGCATGAAAAGAATCGAGTTCGATGCCGAGAACGGCACCGTCCTCTTGGAGCCGGGCGTGGGCTTCTACGATCTCTACGACTACATCCAGCGCCACAACCTGCCCTACTGGCTTTCAACCCCCGGCAACAGCTGGGGCAGCGTGATGGGCAACGCGCTGGACCGCGGCGTGGGCTACACGCCCTACGGCCAGCATACCGAGAATATCTGCGGCCTCGAAGTCGTGCTGGCCAACGGCGAAGTGGTGCGCACCGGCATGGGCGCCTTCACCGGCGCGCCGACATGGCAGACCTACAAGTACGGCTTCGGCCCCGCGTGGGACCAGATGTTCGTGCAGTCCAACTTCGGCATCGTGACGAAGATGGGCATGTGGCTCATGCCCGAACCCGAAAGCCTGATGGGCATGGACGTCGAATTCGACCGGCCCGAAGACCTGAAGGTGATGGTCGACACCATCGCCCCGCTGCGGCGTGAACGACTGCTGACCCAGTCGCCCAGCATCGGCAACTGGATGCGCGCTGCCGCCGTGCTCACCACGCGCGACCAGTGGACGGACGAGCCGGGGGCATTGTCCGATAGCGTGATCGACGCCATCCGCCGCCAGTTCAACATCGGCTGGTGGGGCGTAAGCCTGCGCCTTTACGGCCGCGAAGAGGTGAACAAAGCCGCCTACAAGGTGCTGGAAGAAGCGATGGGCAACGCGGGGCCGATGTCGATTCGGCCCACGTCATGGCGCAAGGGCGAACCGCTGGAATACACCGGCTGGACCGGCACGCCGATGACTTTCCCGATGCAGAACGTGAACTGGTACGGCGGGCGCGGCGGGCACATCGGTTTCTCGCCCATCATCGAGCAGGACGGCGACAAGGCACTGGCCCAGTTCCGCCGTACATACGCGCGCTACCAGGAATACGGCATGGACTACCAGGGCAGCTTCGCCTTCGGAGAGCGGCACATGGTCAACGTGAACGCGATGATCTTCAACAAGGATGATCCGGAAATGATGGCCAAGGTCGACCCCTTCTTCCGCACGCTGGTGGCAGACGCGAAGGAGCAGGGTTACGGCGAATACCGCACGCACCTCGATTACATGGACCTTGTCGCCGATTCCTATGACTTCAACGGCGGCTCGATGAAGAGGATGAACGAGGCCGTGAAGGACGCGCTCGACCCCAATGGCATCATCGCGCCGGGCAAGAGCGGTATCTGGGGCAGCCACTGGCGCAATGGAGGCGCGGCATGAAGCGGCTGGCAGTGATCGCGGGCGCGGCGGCGCTCCTCGGAAGCGCGGGCGTGGCACTTGCGCAGAGCGCGGCTGGAATCGACGATGAGACCGAAGAGGCCGCCGCCGCGCAGGCCGGGCCCCCGCCAATGCCGCAGCCCGTGACGATGGCGAAGCGTCCCGGTGCGACAGGCGGAGAGGCGCTCTATGTCGAATACTGCGCCATGTGCCACACCGCGAACGGCATGGGCACCGGCCTGCTGGCGCGGCGCGTCGATACGCCGATCCTGGAAGAGCGCGACAACCTCGCGGCGGCATACGTGGTGGTTGCCGCACGCAATGGCATCGGCAACATGCCCGCCGTGCCGCGCGGTGAGCTTTCCGACGAGGATTTGCAGGCGATTGCCGAGTACCTGGCCGCTGGTCCGCACGAGGTGACACCATGAAGGTAACGCGTCGCAATGTCATGGCAGGTGCCTTGGCGGTGCCTGCAATCGCGGCGATTGGGGACGCCGCGTGGGCGCAGTCACCTCGGCTCGTGGGCGTTTTCGACGCGCAGCTCCCTGCCGGGCAGCGCTTCGCCAGCCTGCTGCGAGATGCCGGGCAGGGTGCCCGCACGGTGGAGGGCGACCGGATCAGGCTGGCGCGAGAAATTCTCGCCTCTCGCCCACCGATGCTGGCCGGTGTCACACGCAGCGCCGATGCCCTGTTGTTTGCCGAAGTGGCAGCAGAGGATGGCTACGAGATGACGCTCGAACTGCGCGGCAACCGCCAGGGCTGTTCGGGCTTCACATGCAACCCGGACTGGAACCCGCTCAGCCGCCAGATCGTGGGCGCGGGCGCAGATTGGCTCGGCGCCTTTGCCGGTTTCGTCGCCAATCCGTCAGCGCCCGAGCCCATTGCGGGCCGGGTCGGCGATGCGGCCACCGCGCTGGCCTGGTTGCTGATGCGCCGCGCCTGACGGCTAGTTGCGGATAATAAGGCTGTCGGGCCGCTTGCGCGGTTTCCAGTCGCCGTGGCCGGGGAAGCGTTCCAGCACCTTGCCGTCCCACAGCCGCACCACGCGGGTCCGGAAGCGCCACTTTCCGTCCTCGCCTTTCACCGCGTGATCGTCATAGTAGCCGCAGAAGCGCAGTTCGTAGGGCGGCTCGTCGTGGCACTCTGTAACGAAGGCGAAGCCGCGCATCTTCACGCTGCCATCTTCTTGCGGGAAATATTGCACCTGCGTGACGTGATGCTGACGGCCGGGGAAGCCGGGGGCATTGGCATAGTGGCTCATCAGGCCGCGAATGCCGTCGTGACCCTGCCAGATGTCCGGGTCCTCGAACACTTCCTCGCGCATCTCGCAATCGGTGGTGAAGCATTCCACCAGAGCGTCCGCATCGCCGGTGTCGAGCGCCCAGCTGTAGGCCGCGATCAGGTCTTGCAGGCCCAACCGGTCCTCGATCGAAACAGTCGTCATGTCATCTCCCTCCAGTTGCGCTGATTGTAACAATCGTTATGATGGGCGCAAGCAGCGCGCTTCACGAAAAGCGACTGCCATGGGAGAGTTGAGTGGCAAAGATCATCGTTTCCGGGGCGTCCGGCCAGTTCGGCCATGCCGCCGCTTCGCAGCTTCTGGACATGGGCGAGGACGTCATCGCGCTGTCGCGCAGCGCCGACAAGCTGGCCGACCTGGCAGAGCGCGGCGCCGATGTGCGCGCCGCCGATTTCGACAGTCCCGATGGACTGGAGGAAGCGATGGCGGGCGGCGACAAGCTGCTGCTGATCTCCACCACTCTTGTCGGCCAGCGCCCGCGCCAGCACGGCAACGCGATCGATGCGGCGAAGAAGGCGGGCGTGAAGCATATCGTCTACACGTCTGTCACCGATGGCGGTAATCCCGACCATCCGGCGGTGGAGCAGCACGATCACTACGCCACGGAGCAGCTGCTCAAGGATAGCGGCCTCGACTACACGATCCTGCGCAACAGCCAGTATTCCGAAGCCATCGCGACGGCCATGGTAGCGCCCTCGCTGGCATCGGGCGAGAAGCCTGACAATTGCGGCGAGGGGAAGATCGCCTTCGTCAGCCGCGACGATTGCGTTGCTACCGCGGTGGCCGTGCTCACGAACGAAGGTCACGAGAACAAGATCTATAACGTAACCGGCCCCGAACGATTCACCGTGCCCGAAGCCCTTGCGCTGGCATCGGAAATGGCGGGCAGGTCGATCAAGGTCATCCACGTCGACGACGAGGGGATGTACCGGTACTTCGATTCCATCGGCGCGGTGCGCAAGGCGGAAGACCTTACGCCCGAAACGCCGATCCCGTGGGCTAGCGAGGGCATGGTGACTTTCGGCCAGGCCATTCGCGAAGGCTATTTCGACGTCATTTCCGACGATGTGGAGCGCATCACCGGCAAGAAGCCGCGCACGCTGCGCTCCGTCTATGAACAATACCAGGGAGCATGGCCCGCATGAGCCGCCTTCTCGCATTCGCCGCCGCCATCGGCCTTTCCGCCTGCACCGCTGCCGCCGTGCCGGAACCGCAGACCGCCACGCCGCTGGCCGCGCAGGACGCGCCGCTGGGCGCGGGCGAGGATTGGGACAATCCCGGCGGCGACTGGGCGGAAAGCCGATTCTCGCGGCTGGAGACGATCAACCGCGCCAACGTGTCGCGCCTCGGCCTCGCCTGGGAATACGACCTTGGCACCGCCCGCGTGCAGGAAGCGACGCCGGTGGTGATCGACGGGGTGATGTATACCTCCGGCAACTTGGGCCGGGTCTACGCGCTGAACGCCGCGACGGGCGAGGAACTGTGGACCTTTACGCCAGAGCTGGACATGCAGGTGAACCGCTCAGCCTGCTGCGACCAGGCCAACCGCGGCGTCGCCGTCTCGGATGGCAAGGTCATGGTCGGCGCGCTCGACGGGATGCTCTATGCGCTGAACGCTGAAACCGGCGCCATCGAATGGAGCGTCGACACCGTGGTGGATCACACGCGCGGCTATACCTCCACCGGCGCGCCGGAAGTGGCGGGCGACATCGTGGTGATCGGCAACGGCGGCAGCGAATACGACGCGCGCGGCTATGTCACCGCCTATCGCATCGCCGACGGCCGCCAGGCCTGGCGGTTCTACACCGTGCCGCGCGACCCCGCCACCGGCCCGCAGGAGCATCCGGAGTTGGACGCCGCGCTGGAAACCTGGAGCGAGGAAACCCGCTGGGACATCGGCGGCGGCGGCACCGCCTGGGATGCTATCACCTACGATCCGCAGTTCGATCAGGTGATCGTGGGCACCGGCAACGGCGGCCCCTATCCGCAGGCGATCCGTTCGCCCGGCGGCGGCGACAACCTCTACCTCAACTCGCTGGTCGCGCTGGACCGCGAGACGGGACGGATGAACTGGCATTTCCAGGAAACCCCGCAGGACAACTGGGACCTGACGGCCACCCAGCCGATGACGCTGACCACGATGGAAATCGGCGGCGAGCAGCGGCCGGTTATCCTGCACACGCCCAAGAACGGCTTCTTCTTCGTGGTCGACCGGGAAACCGGCTTTGCCCACGCGGCCAATCCCATCGTGCGCACCAACTGGGCCAGCGGTTTCGACGTTGCCAGCCAGAGCTTCACCATGACGATGGAGGACAGCGACTATTCGCAAGGCCCCAAGATCGTCTATCCCGCATCGCCCGGCGCGCGGAACTGGTATCCCGCCGCGTTCGACCCAACGCGCAACACCTATTTCGCGCAGGTGCTGGACATGGGGAACCTGCTGTTCCTGCCCGGCCCGATCGACAACGTGGAGCGTCAGGAGAAATTCCTGAACGCGGGCGCGGCCATCATCTTCACCAGCGATCTCGAGGCCGCCGCCGAAACGCTGCCGCCGCCGCTGCGCGCTGCCGTGCAGGCGGAGGATTCGTGGCAGTGGGTGCTGGACCAGCCCTATTCGAGCCAGCTGCGGGCAATGGACCCGCTGACCGGCGAGACGAAATGGGCGGTAGACGGCCTCGGCTGGCAGGATCGTTTCGGCGTGCTCGCCACCCAGAGCGGCCTCGTCTTCCACGGCAATTCGGCGGGCACCGTCACCGCCCGCGATGCCGATACCGGCGAGGTGCTGTGGAGCATCGAGACAGGCTCCACCATCATGGCCGCCCCGATGACCTACATGGTCGACGGCGTGCAGTATGTGGCCGTGCAGACCGGCTGGGGCGGGGGTGGCTGGGGCTTCGTGCCGCGCTATGCCGCAGCCTATGACAAGGGCAATGCCAATCGCATCCTCGTCTTCCGGCTGGACGGCGGCCAGGTGGCTATCCCCGAAGACCTGCCGCCCTTGCAGCCCGCGCCGGAGCCGCCCGCGCAATATGCCGACGCCACGCCGGAAATGATCGCGGCAGGTTCGGCGTTGTTCACCGCGAACTGCTCCATCTGCCATTCGAACCAGCCGCGCGCCCCGCTGCCGGACCTTCGCCGGATGAACCGCGGCGTCCACGCCGGGTTCCAGCAGATCGTGCGCGGTGGGCTGTTCGTCAGTCGCGGTATGCCGCACTTTGCGGATCGGCTGAGCGAGGAGGACGTGAAAGCGATCCACGCCTGGCTGATCAGTGTGCAGGGCCCGCTGCGCGAGCGTGACCTGCAGTTGCAGGCAGAGGGCCTGCCGCTCGATACCCAGTCGCTCACCATCCTTTCGAACTACTGAGCCGGAGGACAAGGCAATGACCCCCGAAAACGTCAACATCGCCCACCCGGACAAGCTGTTCATCGGCGGAGAGTGGGTGAAGCCGCAGTCCAACGCCTCCATCGAGATGGTGAACCCCGCCAGCGAGGAAGTGATCGCCCGCGTCGCCCATGCCGGCAATCGCGACATGGACGCAGCCGTGGCTGCTGCGCGCGATGCCTTCGACAATGGTCCGTGGCCGCGCCTTTCGCCGCAGGAGCGTCAGGCCAAGCTGATGGAAATGGTCGACTACCTCGAAACCCGCGTGCCCGAACTGGCGGCGGCGTGGACGGCGCAGGTGGGCGGGCTTGCGAGCGCGGCAGGCCCGATGCACGCAGGCGGCGTGGCTGGGCTGCGCGGGATTGCCAGCCTTGGCGAACGCTTCGCTTGGACAGAGCAGCGCCCCGGCATGGCGGTGGACACCGTCACCGTGGTGCGCGAGCCCGTGGGCGTCGTCGTCGCCATCGCGCCGTGGAACGGGCCGTTCGCGATCATGGCCAACAAGGCGTTCTATGCCCTGATCGCGGGCTGCACCGTGGTGATGAAACCGTCGCCCGAAACCCCGCTGGAAGCCTATATCATCGCCGAGGCGGCCGAAGCCGTGGGAATGCCCCCAGGCACGGTGAACCTCGTTCCGTCCGATCGCGAGGCGGCGGACCACCTGATCCATTCGGCCAACATCGACAAGATCACTTTCACCGGCTCGACCGCTGCGGGCAAGCACATCGCCAGCGTTGCGGGCGGCAGCATGGTGCGCGCGACATTCGAGCTGGGCGGCAAGAGCGCGGCGATCGTGCGCGACGATTTCCCCATCGAGGCGGCGGCGAACATCCTCGGCAACACCATCACCGTGATGAGCGGGCAAGTCTGCGCCATGCTGAGCCGCGCCATCGTGCCACGCGCCCGTCACGACGAACTGGCCGAGGCCATCGCGGGCGTGATGAAAGGCGTGAAGATCGGCCATCCCGAGGACGAGGACACCCAGCTCGGCCCGGTCGCCATGCACCGCCAGCTCGAACGCATCGAGATGTATATCGAGGCGGGCAAGGCGAGCGGCGCGGACCTCGTGACAGGCGGCCATCGCCCCAGCCACATGAACAAGGGCTATTATATTGAGCCCACGCTGTTTGCGAACGTCGATAACCAGAGCAAGATCGCGCAGGAGGAAATCTTCGGCCCCGTCCTGTGCCTGATCCCGGCAGAGGACGAGGAAGACGCCATCCGCATCGCCAACGAGAGCGACTACGGCCTCAACGGCAGTGTTTTCACCAACGACGCGCAGGCTGCCTATGACATCGCGCGCCGCGTACGCACGGGCGTCGTCGGCCAGAACGGCATGCGCATGGAATGGACCGCGCCCTTCGGCGGCTTCAAGCAATCCGGCATCGGCCGCGAAGGCGGCGACGAGGGCATCTGGGGCTATGTCGAGACGAAGACGATCCTCACGGATGCGAGTGTGGAGGTCTAACCATCCGACCGACCAGATTGCTGTCTAATTGATAGATGGTATCAATAAGCATGTTTATTCGATTGGTCGCCTTGTTTGCTGGCGTCGCAACTCTTGCCGCGGGGTTGAACGCGTCTGCCCAGAAGGCTGATGAAACCGCGCAAGATGAGATTATAATGAGCGCCTGGTCGAACCCAACGGACTGCAACCAAGCCGTTGCTAGACCTGTATCCTTTTCAGTTTTGGCTGCCGACGCCGAAGGACTGATCGGCGAGTGCGTCAAGGTAGAGGGATATTGGTCAGGACGGGCGCTCTTTGGTTCGTCGAGCGATGCTAGGTTTCGACTCTCGAATACAACCGATCGGCTCAGAGGTGAGCGGATAGGGATTTACGCGCAGTGGGACAGCATAGGCGAGCCACCTGACCGGCCTAAACGCACACTGTTTGTAGGGCGCGTTGGGCAATGCGAAACTCAATGGCCCGGTGCAATAATGGTAATGGGTTACTGCCACTATACGGGTGGTTCGATACTTCTTGTGGCCGAGGCATTTCCGCGTTGAAACGGTGAGGTAGTTCCCTACCCATTCTCAGCCTCCTGCCTCAATCGATCCCGATGGCCGCCAGCAGAGCCTCGTCCGGGTCCAGCGCCGTCTCGCCCGCCGGGAAGCCGTTCTGCTTCAGCATGTAGGCCGTCACCGCCAGGTAGTCGGGATCGCTCAGCGAGCCGGGTGCGCCCATCGGCATGGCCTCGCGGGTGTAGGCGAACAGTTCCGCCACGCTGCGACCGCGCCAGCGGCTCAGGAAGGCGGCCCCACGAATGGGGGCGACGCCGCCCGCGCCTTGCAGGTCCGGTCCGTGGCAGGCGGCGCAGGCGCGCTGGTAGACGGCGAGGCCCGCCTCGGCCTGCGCGGCGGAGAACACTCCGCTGGAGGCCGCGCGGCTGAAACCGCCGATATTGCTGCCCGGAGGAGGCGCATCGGCCGATCCCATCGCGCCCGCCGGGTTCACCTGCTCCCGCTGAGGCCCGCGGTGGCCGATACCAGCCTCGGGCAGGGCGAAGACGAACAGCGTGTTCTGCCGGCCGTGCTGGATTTCGGGGGTGAAATTGTCGCTTAGCCAGAAGCCTGTCGAGACAGCGAGATACTGCTGCCCGTCCACCGCGAAGGTCGCCGGATAGCCCATGACCGAGGAGCCGACGTTCATCGACCACAGCACTTCGCCGCTGCGCTGGTCCATCGCTAGCACGAAGCCTTCCGCATCGCCTGCAAACAACAGACCGCCGCCGGTGGTGAGCAATGACTGCGTGCCCGCGCGCTGCCGGTAGGTCCACTCGCTCCTGCCCGTCACCGCGTTCACCGCGTGGATCGCGCCGATCATGCCGCCCGCCTCCGGGTTGGCGTAGGCGCGCGTGGCGATGCCGTAGATGCCCGTGTCGCCATCTGCCGGGTCCAGCGCGGACATTTCCGCGCAGGTGTTGGTGAGGGGGAAATACATCGTCTGCGTCAGCGGGCTGTAGGCGGGGGCGTAATAGTTCGCGCCGCCGGTGGGGGCGGGGCAGATAGTGATGTTCTCGCCGTAGCGGCTAGGGATGGTCTCTGGGTTCACCGTCACCCGCCCGGTCGCGCCGTCGATGTGGCCGACGAGGTTCTGCTGCAGCGTGGGACGCGCCCAGAGAAACTTCCCCGTCTCCCGGTCCAGCGTGTAGATCACGCCGGTCTTGCCAGGCACGCCCGACAGCGTGCGATAGGTGCGGCCCGGCTCGATATCGGGGGCCATCCATTCCACGTCTGCCGGATCGGGCGCGACCTGCTGGTCTATCAGCATGCGCGGGAACGTGTGGTCCATGTCCCACTGGTCTACCAGGTGCTGGTAGTGCCAGACGATCTCGCCCGTCTCCACGTCCAGCGCGAGTGTGGAATTATGGTAGAGATAGGTCTCGTCATTGCCCGCCAGCCGTATCTTCGGCGTCGGCGCGCTGACCGACGTGCCCATGTAGACAAGGCCGAGTTCGGGATCGAAGCTGGGGATCATCCACGCGCCGACTTGTTGCCGGTCCGCCAGCGGCACGCCGCCCCAGGTGGCATCGTTGGGATCGGACCCTTGCGCGATGATCGGCGTGCGCCAGACTTCCTCGCCCGTTTGCGCATCGTGCGCGACGATTACGCAGGCCGCCGGTCCGCCCTCCGGCTCGCATGATCGCCCGGTGATGGCGAGACCATTGGCAATGATCGGCCCGCTCGATTGCTTTGCGCCCTGCCGATAGTCGAGAATCTGCGTCTCCCACGCGAGTTCGCCCGTGCGGGCGTCGAGCGCGTAGAGATAGTTGTCCGCCGAATTGCCGATGACGAGGTTGCCATAGAGCGCGACGTTACGGGTGGTATCGTAGACCGGCAGGTAGTTGCCGATATCCTCCGGCAGGTCGCGCGCATGACGCCAGATGAGCTGGCCGCTTTTTGCGTCGATGGCGTGGATCGTGTCCGCCGGGCCAGGGAAATACATGATCCCGTCGCGCACCAGCGGTGTGCCTTCCTGGTGGCCGGAGTTGAGCGGCATCGCCCAGACGAGGCGCAGGTTCTGCACGTTGCTCGTGTCGATCTGGTCGAGCGGGGAATAGCCCCAGCTATCCAGCGTGCGCCGCCAGCTGAGCCAATCCGACGGATCGGGCTGCTGGATTTCCGCATCGGTGACCGGGGCGAAATCGGGCACCGTCTGCGCCGCCACCTGCGTTATCGCCAGCGCCGCCAGAGCACAGCCGAGCGCGAATTTTCCGGATTTTCCCATCGCCGATATCCCTCTCCCTGCCGCCTTAGTGCCAAAGGCGGGGTGACGCGGCAAGCATTCGCCGCTAGAGAGCCGGACAAAATCAATTTCGAATGTGAGTCATCATGAAATACCTGCTTCTCGCCAGTGCCGCAGCAACGCTTTCTTCCGCTCCCGCATTCGCGCAGGACGAGCCCGTGGGCGATCCCATCATCGTGCTGGGTGAAGGGCTGGAGGATGCGCCCTCCGTTCCCGCCTATTCGGTGATCGAGCTGGACCGCGAGCAGATCGTCACCACCGGATCGGGCACGCTGGAGGATACGCTGAATTCCGTTGCCGGCTTCCAGCAGTTCCGCCGCTCCGACAGCCGCAGCTCCAACCCCACGGCGCAGGGCGCAACCCTGCGCGCGCTGGGCGGCAACGCTTCCAGCCGGGCACTGGTACTGCTGGACGGGGTGCCGATGGTCGATCCCTTCTTCGGCTACGTGCCGTTCAACGCCATCGCGCCCGAGCGGCTTTCCTCCATCCGGGTGACGCGCGGCGGCGGCACCGGGCCGTTCGGCGCGGGCGCGCTGGCGGGTGCCATCGAATTGACCAGCGCCGATCCGCAGACGCTGGGCCTTGTCAGCGGTCAGGCACTGGTGAACGATCGCGGCGGCACGCAGACCTCCGCCACCATCGCGCCGTCGTGGGACGGCGGCTATGCCGTCGCCAGCGGACGCTGGGACCGGGGCAAGGGCTTTTACACCACGCCGGAGGCCGACCGCGTGCCCGCCACCGCGCGTGCCGCCTACGATAGCTGGTCCGCCAGTGGCCGCGTGGTGCAGCAGCTTGGCGACAACCTGGAAGTGCAGCTCCGCGGCCTCGCGTTCGAGGATAACCGCACCCTGCGCTTCGAAGGCGCGGACAGCCGCATCCGGGGCGAGGACGTGTCGCTGCGCGTCGTCTCACGCGGGCCGTGGCAGGTGGACGCGCTGGCCTATGCCCAGTGGCGCAATTTCTCGAACGTCATCATCTCCTCCACCCGCTTCGTGCGCGTGCTGGACCAGAAGGATACGCCCGCCAGCGGTCTTGGCGGCAAGATCGAGGTGCGCCCGCCGCTGGGCGAGAACCACACCCTGCGCCTTGGCGTCGACTATCGCCGCAGCGAGGGCGACCTGTTCGAGGACGCCTACTCCTCCTTCAGCGGCAACCTGACAGAGAACCGCTTTGCCGGGGGCAACAACGACGATCTCGGCCTGTTCGCCGATTACGACTGGAATTACGGCCCGATCACCCTGACGGGTGGCCTGCGCGCGGATCGCTATTCGATCAATGACGGTTTCTACCGCGCCGTAGAGGCGGACGGCACCGTGGTGACCGACGATACCTTCGCCGACCGTTCCGACTGGGAGGTGACCTGGCGCGCCGGTGCCCGCCTGCAGATGAGCCGCAAGCTCACCTTGCGCACGGCGGCCTACAGCGGTTTCCGCCTGCCCACCATCAACGAACTTTACCGCCCCTTCGTGGTGTTCCCCGTGGTGACGCAGGCCAATGCCCAGCTGGAACCGGAGCGGCTGGAAGGCTGGGAATTCGGCATGGACCTGGCCGCTGCCGACTGGATGCGCCTGTCCGCAACCTTCTTCGATAACAAGGTGAAGAATGCCATCGCCAACGTGACGCTGGCAGAAAACCTGCGCCAGCGCCGCAATCTCGATGCGATCGACGCGCAGGGGCTGGAACTGGCCGCATCCGTGGATGCCGGGCAATTCGGCTTCGACGGCACGCTGACCTTCCTCTCGCCGGAGATCGAGGGCACAGGCCCCGCTTCCGTGCTCGACGGCAACCTGCCGCCGCAGACGCCCACTTTCGCCGCCAGTGCGACGGCCAGCTGGGAGCCTGCGGAAGGCGCGCTGCTGGCAGCAACGCTGCGCCACGTTGGCAAGCAGTTCGAAAGCGACCAGGAAACCGAGCCGCTGCCCGCCGCCACCACGGTAGACCTCTTCGCGCAGGTGCCGCTGTTCGGTCCGCTGTCGGCCGTCGCGCGGGCGGAAAACCTGCTCGACGAAGAGATCGTCACCCGCAACAGCGGCGGCGATCTCGATCTCGGTGCGCCGCAAACATTCTGGATCGGCCTGCGCTACGGTTTTTGAATAGGTAAAACCTTGCAAGCAGCCTAGGCTGGCCATCGAACAGGGAGAGCAAGATGGGCAAGCTGGAAGTCATCAACCCGCGAACCGGGACGGCGGATCATGCCATCACCCCGGCCAGCCGGGACGATGTGGCGGCAAAGGCCGCGGCGCTGCGCGAGGCGCAGCCCGCGTGGGAAGCGTTGGGCGTAGGCGGGCGCTGCGGTGTGATGGCGCGCTGGCTGCAGGCGGTGAAGGCGCGGGCCGCCGATATCGGCGAGGCCGATGCCCACGACACCGGCGGCTGCCACACCAGCTACCTCCAGGGCTTCATCACCATGGGCAATATCGGTGGCTGGCTGGAGGACGCGCCAAAGGCCTTCGCCGCGCTGGACTATGACGCGATGAGCCCTTCGATGCCCAGCGTGAGGGTGCAGTCGCAGGTGGTGGCCTATCCGCTGGTGGGCGTCATCAGCCCGTGGAACGCGCCGCTGATGCTGGCATTGCTCGACGCCGTGCCCGCGCTGTTCGCGGGCTCTTCGGTCCTGCTCAAACCCTCCGAAGTGACGCCGCGCGTGATCGAAACCCTGTTCGAAACCGTGCGCGAAGTGCCCGAACTCGCCGCCGTGTTCGATTACGTCGCCGGGCCGGGCGCGGTGGGGCAGGCGGTGATCGAGCAGGCGGACACGGTCTGCTTCACAGGCTCCGTCCCCACCGGGCGCAAGGTCGCCGTGGCCTGTGCGGAGCGGTTGATCCCCTGCCACCTCGAACTGGGCGGCAAGGACCCGTGCATCGTCACCGAAAGCGCCGATATCGAGCGCGCTGCCACCGCCGTGCTGCGCGGCGCGGTCTATGCCACCGGGCAGGTCTGCTATTCGGTGGAGCGGGTCTACGTGCACGAGGCGATCCACGATGCCTTCGTGGCAACGCTGGTGGAAAAGGCGGGCGAGGTGCGCCTCAACGCCGATAACCCGCGCGGGGGGCATATCGGGCCATTCACCCACGGACCGCAGGCGGATATCGTGGCGGGCCACATTGCCGATGCCGTCGCCAAGGGCGCAAAGGTGCAATGCGGCGGCGAGATCGAGGATATCGGCGGCGGCCGCTACCTGCGCCCCACGGTGCTGACCGGGGTGACGCACGGCATGGCGATCATGCAGGATGAGACCTTCGGCCCGACGATCCCGGTCATGGCCTACTCCGACACCGACGAAGCCGTGCGCCTCGCCAACGATACGCAGTTCGGCCTCACCGCCAGCGTGATCGCGGGCAGCGCGGAGGAAGCCGAGGCCATCGGGCGGCGGCTGAACGCGGGCGGCATCTTCCTGCAGGACACCTTCCTCACCTTTGCCAAGATGCGCACGTTCGGCACCGACAGCTTCGGCTGGTCCGGTCACGGTGCGCCGCGCATCGGGCCGGAAAGCCTGCGCCGGTTCCTCAGGCGCAAGAGCCTGCTGACGCAGACCGGCGAGGTCGCGGATATCCGCAACGATCATCATCTCGGAGAAGGCGCATGAAGATCACCGCAGCCCTCTCCGGACGGGGCGGCGACGCGCCGCAACTGGTCGAACTGGAACAGGAAGCGCCGCGCGCGGGCGAGATGCGCATCCGCCTCGTCGCCACCGGCATTTGTCATACGGACCTGCACGAACATCCCGGCAGGCACTCGCCCCAGCCCATCGTGCTGGGCCACGAGGGCGCGGGCGTGGTGGAGGAACTGGGCGAGGGCGTGACGGGCTTCGCCGTGGGCGATCACGTGATCCTGTCCGGCAATTCCTGCGGGCAGTGCCCCAGCTGCCTCGCCGGTCGTCCGACCTATTGCGACCTTGCCATGCCGCTGTGCTTCGGCGGCAAGCGGCTGGATGGCTCCACCGCGCTTTGTGCAGGCGACGAGACGGTACATTCGCACTTCTTCGGCCAGTCCAGCTTCGCCACCCATTCGATCGTGCCCCAGCGCACGGCGGTGAAGATGGCGAAAGACCTGCCGCTGGAAAAACTCGGGCCCCTCGGCTGCGGAGTCGTGACGGGAGCTGGCGGCGTGATCGAGGCGCTGAAAGTCGGCTTCGGCGATACCATCGCGGTATTCGGCACCGGGGGCGTGGGCCTGTCTGCCGTGATGGCAGCGAAGCTGGTGGGGGCGAGGCGGATCGTGGCGGTGGACCTGTCTGACGAACGGCTGGAACTGGCCCGCGAATTCGGGGCGACCGACACCTTCCGCGGCGACCAGGACGGGCTTGCCGAGGCCATCCGACAGGTGACGGGCCGCGGCGTGGATTACACCTTCAACACCACCAATGCGGGCGCGGTGCATACCCTTGCGCTGGAAGTGCTGGCGATGAACGGCACCGCCGGGTTCGTCGCCGCGCCGCTGCCGGGCAAGGACGGGCCGTGGTCGCCGCAGATGTTCGCGATGCTGGCGGGCGGACGGCAATTGCGCGGCATCCTTGGCGGCGATGCCAATCCGCGCACCTTCCTGCCGCAACTGGCCGAGTACTGGCGGCAGGGCCTGCTGCCGTTCGACCGGATGCTGAAAATGTATCCCTTTGCCGAGATCGAGCGCGCCTTCGCCGATGCGAAGAGCGGCGCCGCGATCAAGCCTGTCCTGTTGATGGAGAGCCAAGATGACGCCTGATATGCGAGCCGAACTGGAAGCGCTGGGAACGGAACTCTCGCCCGAAATGCTGGGCGGCACCCAGGTCATGATGAAGGCGCTGAACAAGGGGGTGGCTGGGGAAACGCAGATAACGCGCGACATCGCCTATGGCCCTGACGAACGGCACCGGCTGGACCTGTTTACGCAAGGCTCTCCCTCCGGCGCGCCGGTGCTGGTGTTCCTGCACGGCGGCGGCTTCGTGATGGGGGACAAGCATACGGAGGGCTCTCCGTTCTATTCCAACATCGGCGATTTCGCCGCTCGGATGGGCTGGGTGGGCGTGACGGCGACCTATCGCCTCGCGCCCGCCAATCGCTTCCCCAGCGGCGTGGAGGACCTGCGCCTGCTGGCCGAATGGCTGCGGCTGAACGTGGGCGAACACGGCGGCGATCCGGCGAAAATCGTGCTGATGGGCCAGAGCGCAGGGGCCAGCCACGTGGCGAACTATCTCGCCCACGCGCGCGAACATGCAGAGGGCATCGCCGGGGCCATGTTCCTCAGCGGCATCTACGACACGCGCACCAGCGCGCACAATGATTTCAACAAGGCCTACTACGGCGAGGACGTGAAGGGCTGGGGACCGGCTTCCGCTCTGGCGGGGCTGCTGGCATCGGGCGTGCCGATGCAGTTCAGCGTGGCGGAATTCGATCCCGACGATTTCCAGAAGCAGGCTGCGCAAGTGGTCGCGCAATGGTCAGCAACCAAGGGCCGTCTGCCCGAGATGCATTACCTCACCGGCCACAATCACCTGACGCCGGCCCTGTCCTTCGGCAGCAGCCAGACGGAGGTGGAGCGCATGGTCGCAGGATTCGTGAACAGGGTGACAGGCTAGCTAGCCGATATCAGGGCCAGTAGGCTTCCTTGCGACGACGCTTGCGGGCGCGCTGCATCTGCCAGTAGGCGACGAGGCATCCGATTACGACCAGGGCAATGAGGGCGATCCCCACGAGATCACGCATTTCACTTTCAACTTTCCGGTTTCCCCCCGGTCACGTGGCCTTCAACACATGGACCAGGGGATGTATCCGGAAAATCGCGTGAATTCGCCGCTATCCCTTTTTCGCGCAGTTGATGCAGAGCGCTGATTCGGGCCGCGCTTCCAGCCGCCCGTCGGAAATTTCCTCCCCGCATTCGACGCAATAGCCGTATTCGCCCTTCTCGATGCGATCGAGCGCGCGCTTGGTCGAGGTTATCTCGCGCGTCACCAGCCGGGCTTGGGCTTCCAGGCTCTCGTCGTCCTCCATCTGCACTGCGCGTTCGCTTGAATCGGGATCGTGCGGCTCGTCCAGATCGCGCTCGATCCGCTCCAGCCGGCTTTCCAGTTCGCTCAACTGTTCTTCCAGGCGGGCCTTGTACTTGTCGTTGCTCATGCAGCTTTCTCCGAAGGAACCCAGCAGCCGTGGAAGGCCATGGGCATGGCAAAGGGTAGCTTGATGGTCGCCAGCGGCGGCTTGCTGACATCGTTGCCGTCGAGGATCAGCAGGTCGGCTCTCTTCTCCTCGAACCGGTCGACCACGGTGAGGATGAAGCCATCGCCCTCCGGCGCATCCGGTCTGCGCGGGATGAAGACAGGCTCCTGCGCGGCGGCGCCGGCGAGTTCGTGGACCCGCAGTTCGCCCCCAAGGCCAACCTGGTCCCACATGATCTGGCCAACGCCCATCTGCGGAAAATCGCGCAGGGCGAAATAGCCGATCGAATGCTTCGACATGGCAAAGCGGTCGTCGATCTTGGGCATGTCGCCGAGCGCGCCCTCGACAGGGTGCAGGCTCACCGCCTCGTCATCGGGCTTCGAAAGATCGAAGACGATGCGGGTGATCTGCGTGATCGTTTCCGGCATGGTGGGGAAGCGGCCCGCCTTGTCGGCGAAGAAGCTGAAACAGTTGCCGGGGGACGCAGGCGTATCGAGGATCACCCGGTCGCCCTCGGTATAGGCGTTCATCACGTGACCCATCACGAGGCCGGGAATGTCGAACCAGCGCATGTCTTTCGCCGGATCCCCGTCGCGGGGCATTACGCCCCACTTGCTTGGCAGGTCCGGATCGTATTCGTAATAGGCCCCGCCTTTGCGCAGGCGGGCATCGTCGGCCACCAGCGGCATGATCGGGAAGACCAGGTGCTCGCGCGTCACGCCCCAGTCGTGGCTGAGGCCGGGGTAGGGCGTTTCGAACATCTGTTCGCGCACCAACTTCCCGTCCCTGTCGAACACGTGGAGGCTGGCCGTCGTGCTCGGCTCTCCGTCGGCAAAGACGCCGTAGCTCCACCATTCGCCGGTTTCCGGGTCGATCTTTGGATGCGCGGTCAGCGCGGTGCTTTTCAGGTCCCCGAAATCGCCGACGCCTTTCGTTTCCAGCGTGTCCATGTCGAGCTCGTAGGGGCGGGAGTCCTCGCGCAGGGCGAAGAGCTTGCCGTGATGCTCGAAAGCATAGGTGTTGCCGGTGTTGTCGCGCTGCGGAAGGTTGGAGACGCTGGGATCGTCGGTGTACTTGTTGCGGTAATGGCCATAGAGGCGCCGCCGCGCACCGCGCTCCGCCTTCAGGCGCTCTGTCTGCACGTAGCGGCTGCGGAAGGACACGTGTCCGTCCTCGAAATGAAACGCGCTCACCATGCCATCGCCGTTGAGAATGATGTCATCCTCGAGGCTGGGATACTGCCGGTCGCCCCCGCTGCGGAAATAGGACCCTTCCAGTTCCGGCGGGATTTCACCCTCCACCTCGCATTCGAACACATCTGCCTCGAACCGCATGGGCTTGCGCTCCTGCAGCCCGAAACTGGCGAAGGGGTGAAATACTTCCGGCATTGCTCTCTCCCGTGTTACCCCTTGATTGAAAGGGTTATGGCGTCGCATTGCAAGCGGGTATTTGACGGGAGACAAAATCAATGAACGCAAGCCAGAGCGCGTGCTGGCAGGACGGCGTGCCGCAGGTGATGCCGGCCGAGGATCGTGGCGAGATCGAGGAACTCTACGCCCGCTACGCCTGGGGAATAGACCTGGCGGATGAGGAGCAGGCCATCGCCACTTTCGCCCGCGATGCGGAGTTCGATCACCTGTGGCAGGGGCGCGTGAAAGGGCACGATGCCATCCGCGAGAACCTGCGTTCGCTGTGGTACGATCGCCAGCACTGGTGGTATGGCCGCCAGCACCTGATGAACCAGTTCATCATGGACCCCCATCCCGAAGGCGCGCGGGTACGCTGTTTCTTCCAGATCGTGCAGTGGAACGCCGACTATCGCACCAATTTCGTGTTCGGCATCGGCACACGGGACGACCGGCTCATAAAAGAAGACGGCCGCTGGAAATTCTGGCGATTGACGGTGAACGCGTGGACCGAGGTGGACCAGGTGCCGTGGAAAGGCGAGCGCAATCTGCCGCAGCGCCCGCCCTATCGCAGCGAACCCGCCGACACGCGGCCCTTCGACGAACAGACCAAGGATCCGTTCGAGGACGGTTAGGCCTCGACGATCCCCTCGCAGCCGAGCCACCCGGCGAGTTTCGCCAGTTCGGTCTCGACCTGTTCGGACACCAGTTGCGCGCGGCCCGGCTCCAGCCACAGCTTCAGCACGTCGCCCTCGCGCGTAAGCCTGCTGGACAGCAGCGACAGGCGCGAGCCTGCGCCGAGGCGGCGGCACAGGCGATAGGCGAGGCCCCAGGCGGTGGCTTCGTGCAGCGCTTCCGGGCTCGCTACGGCTTCCAGTTCGGGCATGGGGGCAAGCTGGCCGTTCGCCCCGCGCAGGGCTGCGGCCAGCATGGCGCGGCCCTTGTGCGTGATGCCAAGCCAGCGCTTGTCGAGCGCCCAGTCTATCGAGTGCTTCAGCCGCATGTTCGGCTCCAGCCGCCATTGCGCCTGCGCCAGCATGATCGCAGCCAGCCGCAAACGCTCGCTGCCGTTCGTGCCGGAACGGGCAGCGTCGGAGGTCCATGCGGCGATCTGCGCCGCCATGGTCTGCGATGCGCCGCGCGGTTCGGTGAAGTGGGAGATCGCCGCCAGCAGCGGGTCCAGTTTCTGCGCGCCGTCCGACAGGTCGCGGTAGAGCACGCCCTCGCGAAGGCCCCAAGAGGAGAATACCAGGCCTTCCGGCTTCAGCGCCGCCATCAGCGGGCGCAGCATGGCCGCGGCGTTGGGCAGGCCTTCCGCACGGTTCGAGGAAATGCCGGGAATGTTCGACAGTTTATCGGGCGACATCTGCGCCAGCTTCTTCGCGTACTTGTCCGCTTCGGCCACGGACAGGGTGAAGCCCTGCGGATCGGTGAGCGGGTACTTGGTCTTGTGCATGGCGTAGGCGGCCAGCGCGCGCCAGGTGCCGCCCACCATGAACAGCGGACCGGGGTGCACCTTTGCCCAGTCGGCGCGTCCCATCGCGCCCTTGATCGTCTTGTTGAACGCCTTTGTCCCGCTCTCGCGCAAGGCCGGAAGCCGCAGGGTGCCGAGCGGCAGGCTGACGCCGTGCGAAGCCTCCCCATCGCCGATGGCCACCAGTTCCAGGCTTCCCCCGCCAAGGTCCGCCACCACGCCCGTCGCGCCGGGGAAGGCACCGATTACGCCGTAGGCTGAGGTGATGGCCTCCTCCTCGCCGGAAAGCACTTCCACCTTGAGGCCGAGCGCCTCCACCTGCTTCACGAATTTCGGCCCGTTCTTCGCATCGCGCACGGCGGCGGTTGCCACGGCGCGCACGTTCGTCACCTCGATATCCTTGAGGATCGTGGCAAAACGGTTGAGCCCGCGCATGGCGATGGCGATGGCTTCGGGCGGCATCTTGCCCGTGCGTGCCAGGTCACGGCCGAGCTGCGCCGTCACCTTTTCGTTGAGCCAGACATCGGGCGCGCGCTGCGGGCCGGAATAGACCACCAGTCGCACCGTGTTGGAGCCGATATCGATCACCGCGCGCTGCGGTCTTACGGCATTCTTCGCCCGCTGGCTGGCGAAGGTCGCCGTCATACGGCTCCCTTGCGCAGCGTCAGCTTGGGAATGCGATCTTCCTTCAGCGCGTCTCCGCGGCCGGACAGGGACGGATTGGTCATGAAGTATTCGTGACAGTTGAATCCGTCTTCCTCAAGTCCGGGCTCGCTTTCCACGCGCTCGTAATCCCCGGTTTCGCCATCCAGCAGCCAACTCTGCTCGGTGTCGAGCAGGTTGGCCAGCAGCACCTGTTCCAGCACCTGATCGTGCACGGTATCGTTGATGATCGGCACCAGCGCTTCCACCCGGCGATAAAGGTTGCGGTCCATCACGTCCGCGCTGGAGATGTAGACCTTGGCCTTGTCGCTGGGCAGCGGCTGGCCGTTGCCGAAAGCGTAGATGCGGCCATGCTCCAGGAAACGGCCGATGATGGATTTCACCGTGATATTGTCCGACAGGCCGGGCACTCCGGGGCGCAGGCAGCAGATGCCGCGGCACACGATCACCACCTGCACGCCCGCCTGGCTGGCCTCGTACAGCTTGTCGATCACGGTTTTCTCGGTGATCTGGTTCATTTTCCACCAGATCGTGGCGGGCTTGCCCTTGCGCGCGAAAGCGATCTCCGCCTCGATATCGGCCAGCAGCCTGTCGCGCAGGTTCAGCGGCGATATGGCCAGCCGCTCCAGCCGGTCGGGCTCCACATAGCCGGTGATGAAATTGAACAGCTTTGCCGCATCGCGCCCCAGCGCCGGATCGGCGGTGAAGTAGCTGAGATCGGTGTAGATCTTGGTGGTGACGGGGTGATAGTTGCCGGTGCCGAAGTGACAGTAGGTGCGATAGCCGCCGTCTTCCTGTCGCACGACCATGCTGATCTTGGCGTGGGTCTTCCAGTCGATGAAGCCGTAGATCACCTGCACGCCGGAGCGCTCCAGCTCGCCTGCCCACTTGAGGTTCTGCTCCTCGTCGAAGCGGGCTTTGAGTTCGACCACTGCGGTCACGGACTTGCCGTTCTCCGCGGCCTCGCACAGCGCGTTGATGACGGAAGATTGCTGACCCGCGCGGTAGAGCGATTGCTTGATCGAGACGACATTGGGATCGGCTGCCGCCTGCCGCAGGAAATCGACCACCACCTCGAAACTCTCGTAGGGGTGGTGGATCACCATGTCCTTCTCGTGGATGGCGGCGAACACGTCGCCATCGTGCTCCATCACGCGTTCCGGGTAGCGGGGGGAGAATGGCGGGAATTTCAGGTCCGGCCGGTCTTCCTCCACCACCTCGGCAAGGCCCACGATGCCCAGCATCCCGCTGGTCTTGGTGATGGATGCCTGCTCCAGCTCCAGCTTGTCGCGCAGCAGTTCCTCGGCCTCGGCATCGAAGCCCTCGTCGATCTCCAGCATGATCACCTGCCCGCGGCGGCGGCGCTGGATGGCGCTGCGGAAATAGCGCACGAGGTCCTCGGCCTCTTCCTCCACCTCGATATCGCTGTCGCGCAGCACGCGGAACACGCCGTCGCCGTTAATGGTGAAGCCGGGGAACAGCAGGTCGGCAAAGCGCACCACCAGCCGCTCGATGGCGACGTAGATCGCCTCGTCGCCTGCCACCTCTTCCGGAATGCGGACGAAGCGCGGCAGGGCACTGGGGATCAGCACCATTTCCACCAGCTGGCTGCCATCCTCGTTGCGCGTCAGGTTGAACAGCGCGCCGATGCCGAGGTTGGCGACGAAGGGAAAGGGGTGCGCGGGGTCGATCGCCTGCGGGGTGATGACCGGCATGATATGATCGAGGAAATACTGCCGCAGCCAGGCATCGGATGCCTCGTCCAGCCGGTCCTCGCCCTTGATGTGGATGCCCTGCTCGGCCAGCAGCGGAAGCAGTTCCAGCAGGGCAGCCTGCTGGCGTTCTTCCAGCTCGCGGAACCGGGCGCTGAGCGCGGCAAGCTGCTGCTTGGGCGTGCGCGCGTCGAGCGACATTTCCGCCACGCCGCTGCGAACCTGCCCGGCAAGTCCGGCCACGCGGATCATCATGAATTCGTCGAGATTGCTGCCGGAAATGGAGAGGAAGCGCATCCGCTCCAGCAGCGGGTAGGACGCCCGCCGCGCCTCTTCCAGCACGCGTTCGTTGAACGACAGCCACGACATCTCGCGGTTGAAATAGCGTTCCTCGGGAGAAAGCTGTTCCGGATCGATCGCGGCGGATTGCTCGGCTTCGGGCGTATCGGGGGCGGTGCTCATCGGTCCTCGAAAATGTCAGGGAAGGGCAACGGTGAATCGCCGCGTGCCCGTCAGTTCCAGGTTTCCACCAGATCGCTGGCGCGTGCAATGGCGGCGATGCCGCGCTTGCCCTCGGCACGCTTCAATTGCACGATCACGTCGATCACGCTGGCGGCATAGGCGATGGTGTCGCTGCGCGTCAGGCCGATGCCGGTCTGCATGACCATCAGGCTCAGCTGCTCCAGCGCGCCGCGCAAGCTGTTCGCGTGGATGGTGGAGAAGCTGCCGGGGTGGCCGGTATTGATCGCGCGCAGGAAGCTGACGCTCTCCGCGCCGCGCAATTCGCCTAGCACGATGCGGTCGGGCCTCAGGCGCAGGGCCGATTGCAGCAGTTCGTTGGCCGTCACCTTGGCCTCGCCCAGTTCGCCTTTCACCGCGACGAGGCCCACCGCGTTTGCGCCGGGGAACTTCAGTTCAGGCGTATCCTCCACCATCACCACCCGCTCCTCGCGCGGGATTTCGCCCAGCATGGCGTTGAGGAAGGTGGTCTTGCCGGTGGAGGTGCCGCCGGAGATCAGCACGGTCTTCTTCGCTTTGATCGCGGCGCGCAGGAACGCGATCGGCGCAGCCTGCGGATCGGGCATGTCGGCCTCGCTCGGCTGCACCAGCGGCCCCGCGTCGTAGGCATCGAGCGGCAGGTCCAGCCGGCGGTGGCGGCGCACGGCCATGGCCCAGTGCTTGCGCGTGGCAGGCGGGCCGCAGAACTGGATGCGCGCGCCGTCCGGCAGCGTCGCGCCCAGCAATGGATGCTCGCGGTTGATGCCCTGGTGGCTGATGCGCGCCACCTGCTCGGCCAGGCGCTGGATCAGCTTGTCGTCGACCGCGTTCAGTTCCACGCGCTGCATGCCGGGATGGGCGGCGTCTTCCACCCACATCTCGCCCGGCTTGTTGACGAGGATTTCGGTGACGGTGTCCCGCTCCAGCCAATGCTTGAACGGCGCGAGATAGGCGTCGAGATAGACAGAACCGCCCGAAGCAGTTTTGGGCACCTGCGGCGCATCGGCGGGAGGGCCTGCCGCTATCGGCCTGCCTTCTTCGTCACGCTCCGGCTTGTCGCCCAAATGATGGATTTCCGCCGACACGATGGACCTCAGCGAACCTGCGGGGCCTGGCTGAAATCGAGATCGCGCGCGGTGTAGACGCGGATCGGCTCACCCATACGCACGCGCACGGTGGGCGGGCGCTGGCCGTCCTGCTGAAGGGCGGTGCTGGCAGCAGATTCGCCGCCACCCAGGATCACCGAGGCGCCGCCGCTGGCGACGGTGGTCAGCCCGCCGATCACAGAGAGCAGCATGGCGCTGCCGAAGCGGCTGAAGAAGTGCGTGTTCACATCGCCCTGGAGGCCCGCCGTGCCATCGAAGCTGGTGGCCGGGCTCTGGATAGAGACGGTCACGCCGTCAGGACGGATCACGCGTTGCCAGATCACGTAGGCGCGGCGCTGGCCCGCCTGGAGGCCGGACTGGTACTGGCCGACGAGGCGGCTGGAACGCGGGATCAGCACGCGGCTGCCGTCGAAGCTGCGCACGTCCTGGCTCACCACGGCGCGCACGAAGCCGGGCACATCGGTGTTGATCGCGGTTTCCAGGATCGCCGGAATCATCGTGCCCTGCGTCACCGTGGTGGCGGGGTTCACATCCTGCATGGCAACGGCGGGGCCGCCGCCGACGCCGCCGATGCGGGCGGCAAATTCATTGGCCGCACCGCCACCGGGAACGACGGTGTTGCCGGGCGTCGCCGCCGCAGCTTCGGCGGCAGCGGCATTGGCCGCGGCAGAGGCGGGCGCGGTGCCGCCGTCGAAAACCAGCGTGGGCGAGGAATAGGGATTGGTGGCAGGGCCCACAGCAGTGGTGCCATCGGGCGCGCGGGCCAGTACCGGCGCGGGCGCCGGATCGGCCTGGGGCACGGCGCCTGCGTTGGCGCTGGGCAGGCCATCGGTGGGCGAAGCGGCCATGTCCACCGGCGCGGGCGGCGGCGGAGCGGGCTGCGCGGCCTCTGCCGTGGTCGCGGCATCGTCCCCGCGTCCGGCGTTCAGGCCCCACAGCGTCGCAGCGCCCAGCAGTGCGACGAAGCCGACACCGGCCAGCAGGCCGAGCGCGTCCTTGCTGCTCTTGCGGTTCGCCACTGCCGGGTATGACGTGCGGCTGGCAAGGTCGATGACCTCCGTGGTCTCCGCATCGCGTGGGTCCGCATCGTTGGCGTGACCGACGTTCTTCTCGGGAAGGCGCATGGCAAGTTTCATGGTGCTATTCTCCGTTACGCCGGTCAGGCGCCCTGTTGCTGAGCCGTTCCATCGGCATTGGCCGCGCCGAGAGTGCCCTCGTTGACCAGCAGTGCCGCATTGTCGCCGGACCGCAGGATTATCTCGCCCGGCACGATGTCGAGCACGATGGTGTCACCGCGCACGGCGAAGTTGACGGGGCCTTCGGTACCCTCGTGATCTTTCACCAATATGGCAGGCATCGGCGTGCCCGTGGGCCAGGCGAGGAAAGTTGCGGTGCCATCGTCGTAGATGCGTTCGGGCAGCAGGGCGCGGTCGCCGCTGGTGGCCCATTCGAAATTCAGGCGCATGGGATCGAGCACGGCGTAGTCGTCGTTCGCGGCGGCCATTTCCACGGCGTTGGGCTGCTCGCCGGTCGGGCGCGACGCAAGCTGCGTTTCCTCTTCCACCGGCTCCACCTCGATCGGATAGGTGAAGGTGAGTACGTAGAGCGGCGTGCGGGTAGACGGGCTGGATACGAGGTCGAACAGGTAGGTGTGGCGGTTCGTGACGACGGTCATGTTCGTCGTCGCGCGCGGGGCTAGCGGTTTCACGAACAGCAGGTTCGCGCGGCGATTGGGCGTGACCTGCCAGGACTGGCTGTCGCCGATGGCGACATTCTCGATCACTTCGCCTTCGCCGAACTGGATGGTCGACTGGACGTTCACCTTGCCCTCGATCCGCACGACCTGGGTGGGATCGTAGAGGCGCTCCACCAGACGCGGGTCCTGCGCGGCGGCGGGAGCGGCCAGGAGGGCGGATGCCAGCAGCATCGCGGCAATGCCATTACGCAACATTACATTTTCTCCGAAGAACGGACGGGTGCGCTCTTGAAGCGGCTGCCGATGCCGCGCGCACGCGATGGGGAGGTGGAGCCGCTGCGGCCCTGATCGGCGCCGCCACCGGCCTGCACGATCTTCGTCTCGCGCACAGTGGAAGTGCCGCCGGTATCGTTCGCGGCCGCAGGGGCGCTCGCCGTCACGCGGATATCGCGCGAGGCGGGCGGGGTGGATTGCGCTGCACGGTCGCGCGCGGTCGTGCTGGTGACGGCGGGAGCAACCGGAGCGGTGGCAGGGCTGCGGGCGGTGTCGAAGCCGCCGCGCTCGTCGGCTCGGTCACTGGTGGCGAGGCCGAACACGTTCCAGCCGCTCACCATCGTGGTGGTGACCTTCAGCACCATGAACATCAGCGCCAGGTGTACAGCCCCGATCATGAAGAAGGCCATGGCCGGGCGCACATCGATCTGGCCGGGTGTTGCCATCAGGCTGGAGAGGACCGGCACGGCCAGTTCCAGCATCAGCGATCCACCCAGCACGGCGAACAGCGGGGCCAGCGCCATCAGGACAACGCCTTTCAGCCAGCCCACGAACAGGCCGCGCGTGCCGTCGAACAGGGCGAGCAGGATGAAGATCGGCCCAAGCCCCATCAGGATGGCAAGCGCGATCTTGCAGGTGGCGAGCACGCCGACGGTGCCCAGCAGCAGCATGGTTCCGCCAGACCACAGCAGGCCCGGCGGGGAGAAGATCGAGATGTTGTTGTCCATCGCATCGCCGCCCGATGCTTCCATCAGCGAGAGCATGACGACGTCCAGCTTGTCGGCAAAGATCGTGGTGGCGGAGCCGTCGGTCCCCATGATCGAGGTGGCGATCCAGTCCGGCGCGCCGACGGCGAGGTTCCAGAACACCGCCTGGAACGCGATCCAGCTGGTGGCGAATGTGGCCACGAGGCCCACGGTCACCATCTTGGGCGTGAGAGCGGACAGGCCAAGCCGCGTGCGCCCGGTGATGAGGCCGAAGCCGATGAAGGCGACGAACAGCGTCAGCGCCAGCGTGAGCGTGGTGCCCATCGCGCCGTTGGCGAACAGGTTGTTGAAGGCGGCCTGCGCCATCTCGCTGGCGGCGCAGTCCACGCCGCGAAGAGATGCGCCGATGCCAGCGCCCACGCCTTCCATGGCGCGCATGCATTCGACGCCAACGCCGCTGGTAGGAGTGGTGACGCTCATTCCGCGGCCTGCCAGTTGAAGCCGTCGTCATCGTCCTGCGACTGACCGCTTCCAGGCCACGGACGGTTGGTGAGTGCGGGATACCACTGCGCGGGATCGTCCCCCACGGCCTCGCGCAGCAGATCGAGGCGGCGCACGCTCGATTCGCGGCCAGAGAGGGTCGTCAGCACTTCGGGCGCGCCCGACAGGTCGAGCCGGACCACGACGCTGGCATCGGGCTGGCGCACGAGAAAGCAGCGGCTGTGCGCGGGCAAGCTCTTGATCAGCGCCAATTCGTGCTCGGTCAGGCCGAAGCCTTCGCAATAGTCCTCCGCACGGGCGCGGGCGTTGGGCATGAAAACCATGGTGGCCGTCTGCTCCACCAATGCGGTGGAAATGCGGCTGTCCAGCGCGTCGCGGGCGGACTGCGTGGCAAATCCGACCAGCGCGTTGCGTTTCCGCAGCGTCTTGAGCCAGTCGCGGATGCGGGCTGCGAACACCTCGTCGTCCAGCGCCTTCCAGCCTTCGTCGATCAGCACCATCGTGGGGTGCCCGTCCAGCCGCTCGTCGATGCGGTGGAACAGGTACATCATCACCGGCGTGCGCAGCTTGGGGTTCTCCAGCAGCGCGGTCATGTCGAAGCCCATGACGCGGGTGGAGAGGTCCAGCTTGTCGGCCTCGTTGTCGAACAGCCAGCCGTTCTCGCCATCCTCGATCCAGGCGGACAGGCGATCGGCAAGGTCGCCCGGCTGCGGGCGGCGCGCGCCGGAAACCAGTTCCTTGAAATACTTGAGGCGGCGCAGCGACGGGTCGTTGGCATAGGCCGCGTCCACGGCAGAGGCGATGGCGGCGTGTTCCTCCGGCCCCTCGGCCTTCAGCAGCACCGAAAGCCAGTCGCGCAGGAAGCCGCGGTTGGCGGGCGTATCGGGCAGGGCGAGCGGGTTGAAGCCGGTCGGCTCGCCCGAACGGATGCGGTCGTAGCTGCCGCCGATGCCGCGAATGAACAGTTCCGCGCCGCGATCCTTGTCGAACAGGATGGTGCGGGGGCTGAACTTCTGCGCCTGGGCTGCAAGGAAATTCATCACCACGGTCTTGCCCGAACCCGAAGGCCCGATGACAGAGAAGTTGCCGAGATCGCCGGTGTGGAAGTTGAAGAAGAACGGGGTGGAGCTGGTCGTTTGCAATAGCGTGACCGCCTCGCCCCAGTGGTTCCCCTCGGCCTGCCCCAGCGCGAAGCCATGCAAGCTGCCGAAACTCGCCATGTTGGCGGTCGAGATCATCGCGCGGCGCACGAGATATTGCTCGTTGCCGGGGAACTGGCCCCAGAACGCGGGCTCCAGATTGGTGTCCTCGCGCACGGCAATCGCGCCGGTGTCGGCCAGCGAAGCGGCGACCGACGCGGTCGCATCGTCCAGCCGTTCGAGGTTGCGCTCGCGCACCAGCACGGTCAGGTGATGATCGCCAAAGGCCACGGAGCCCGCACCAAGTTCGTCACGCGCGGCCATCATCTCGGCGCGCTCGCTCTGCGCTTCCTCGTCGGCGCTTTTCAGGCGGCGGATGGCAAGGTCGATCTTCTCGCGCGCGGTCTGTCGTTCTTCCGGAGCAAAGCTCTCGGTCACGATCATCTCGTAGGGCAGGCGCAGCATCCCATCGAGCAGGCCGGGGCTGGTCGCGTTCGGATAGTCCTTCAGGCTCAGGATCGAGGCGAAGTCCGCCCCGCCGCTGCCGCGCAGTTCCATCGCGTCGAGGCCGAAGCTGGCGCGGCGATAGGGCAGCATGTTGCCGACATCGGTATCGAAATCGGGGCGGCGCACCGGGCGCATCTCGCCGTTGTAGAGCGCGGAGAGCAATTCCAGCACTTCGTTGTTGGTGTTGCCCGAGGGGCCGACATAGTCACCGAGCGGCTGCGCGCCGTAATCGCCGAGGCTGGCGGCCAGCGCCTGCAATGCGCCGCGCAAGGATCGCAGGTCCTTGGGATCGACCGGCTCTTCCTCGTTGCGGCGCTTGAACAGCTTGCTCGCCTTTTCGGCAAGGCCCGCCTTGCCGCGCGCCGGGCGGCGCACCAGAGAGACGAACTGGTCGTTCACGAACAGCGATCCGCTCGACAGCTTTTCGCGCCAGCGCGCGTCGATGTGGGCGGACAGCGGATCTTCGAAACTGGCGTCCAGCTCCACGCTCACCCGGCGGCGGATCACATGGTGGTAGAGCACGAAGCGCGCATCGAGGTTGGAACGCAGCATCACTTCGCGCGTCTGCGCGTGGGCGTTCAGCGCTTCTGTATCTTCCGTCTCGAACAACAGGCCGGGCACCTGCATCGCCGCCATCAGCGAGCCATCGCGCAGTAGCACCACGTTTTCATCGACCAGCCGCGCATAGGGCAGGCGCTCGCCCGCCTGCGCTTCCTTGGCGCTCCAGGCGGCGGCTCCCAGCCGGAACTTGGGCAGCTTGCTCTTCATGGTCTCACTCCATGCCGCCCACGTGCGGGCGGCGGTTCAAATGGCGCGCGGCTTACGCGGCGTAACTGTTGCAGCCCCAGCGGCTGTAATTCCGTACCCGCGGGCACTTGCTGACCTTGGTCAGCCACAGGTCGAAGATGCGCGGTTCGCGAAGGCAGGCGAAGTATCCGATCACGTGCATGATGACGGGGATCGGCAGGATCCACAGGCTCTTCAGGATCAGGAAGGCCTCCGTCGTCACCAGCGCGTTGATGATGAAATAGTTGAAGGTCACGCCCGCAAACATCTGCGGCCGGGTGAGCGCACGATGGACACGGTGGCGGACAAGCTGCATCGATCCCGCTCCCTCAGCCTGCCGCGCCCTGGATGCCCGCTACGATGGAGGCGGCACCGAAGATGATGAAGCAGCCCAGGATCACCGTTGCGCCAAAGCGCCAGTTCATCCGGCCCGTCAGCATCATGAAGCCGACGGCCGCCACGGCCATCACCGCGACCGCGGTGGCCACGCTGCCGAGCAGGGTGTTCTGCATCCACGCCAGCGCATTGTTGATCGGGCCCGAACCCGCCGGGTCCTGCGCGTAGGCAGCCGTAGGCGCGATCAGCACCGCGAAAGCAGCGGCAAGGCGGTAAAAAACGTTCATTGTCAGTCGGAACTCCGGGAATGGTCTGCAAGGCGGCCCATGATCGAGGATACATAGACCTGTGTTTCACGAATACGCGGGATGCCGCCCGAACGGATCACCCGTCCGGGTCCGGCGTTGTAGGCGGCAAGAGCCTTTTCCAGGTCGCCATCGAACCGGTCGAGCTGTTCGCGCAGGTAGCGCGCGCCGCCCTCCAGGTTGGCGAGCGGGTTGTCGGGGTCCACGCCAAGGTCGCGCGCGGTGCCGGGCATCAGCTGGGCAAGGCCGCGCGCACCCGCGGGCGACACGGCGTTCTCACGCCAGCGGCTTTCCTGCCAGACCACGGCTTCCAGCAGCGCGGGCGACAAGTCGAAACGCTCGGCAATCTGCGCCACGTGGGCGGCATAGGCGGGCGGGATGGCGGAGGAATGGTCCGCCGTGATGGCAACGGCGCTGTCGGGCACGATCGCTATCACTTCCACCGGCACTTCCGCCAGCGGCGCGGCGGGCAAATTGTGGGTGGCATTCATGTCCGTCCGGCCTAGCGGCCCGGCGATCCACTGCGCTTCCCCGTCTGCGGACACTTCCAGCACATCGGCCTGCGCCGGCAGCGCGCACACGGCGGCCGCCGCAGCTGCGAGCGTGGATGTGCAGAAACGCAGAATCATGTGGGACCCTCCAAAGCCGCCCCAATGCTTACAACAAATGACAACGGCATGACAGTGCAGGCCAATTCGCCCCCATCGCGTCGCCATATAGCAAAAGCCCGGCGAGCCGAAGCCAGCCGGGCAGTTGCTGGAACCGGCGCGCTCTATCGGCAGCTCGGCCCTATATAATATGGTCTGTCGGACCGATTAATCGGTCGTCGAGTCCAGCGACAGAAGGGCAAGGCGCGCGGCCTGGCGGGAATCGACCCACTCGCCGCTGGCAAGTTCGAGGTCGTAACGATCATCGCTGGCAATGGCCTCGCGATAGGCCTGCTCGGCCAGTTGGTATTCGCCCACTGCGGCATAGGCAGCGCCGAGGTTGATCAGCAGTGCCGGATCGCCGGGGTTTTCTGCGCGGGCAGCTTCCAGGCGTTCGATGGCGGCGCGCGCTTCACCCGAGGCGAGGGTTTCGTAGGCAACGTCGCGGGTTTCGATTTCCGACGGGGTGGTGGCGGCAGAGGGTCCGGCCTGCACCAGCATCAGGAAGGCAAGGGTAGTGGTGGCAAACATGATGGTTCTCCCAAACTCTTGCCGACAATAATGCGCCCGGCGCGCCGCAACTGCAACAAAACCGTCACAATGTCACAAAAGTGCAATATCGCGCTCTGTGGAAAGAATTTTCCGTTCAAAAGCAGTTGCCTGCCCCGAATGTGACAATCCGTAACACGAATCCGTCACATGGTCGCCAAAGTGTCATTTGGCCCGCCTAGCCGTCTCCTCGCGACATCGCATTTCGCTTCGCTTCTTTTTTCGATTCTCGGTTTTTTGAGGGGACCGCTCGCCGTGACTAATCTTTCTCGCTTCCTGATCCTTGGTTGTTCCGCCATGGCGCTCGCCGCTTGCGGTGCCGAGGAAATCGCTTCGCCGGGCACCGGCGGCAATGTCATCATCAACAATCCGCCCGCACCCGCGCCGACGCCTGCGCCGACCGCAACTCCCGCGCCGACCATCACTCCGGCAGCCGGTTGCCCCACCATCAGCGACCCGCAGGGCCTGACCGACGAGGGCACCATTTCCAACAGCAACGGCGATGAATGGCGCGTGTGCGCCACGCCGCAGCGCTTCAACGCCTCTTCCACCCTGCGCCAGATCGACGGCCTGCTCTATCGCCTGCCCGGCCAGGTGAACGTGGGCACCGACGGTGGCCCGGCTCCGGATGCGAGCGACGGCTTGTCCGACACCAATGTCGAACTCACCATCGAGCCGGGCGTCATCATCTACGCCGCCGGTTCCTCGTTCCTGAACGTGACGCGCGGCAACACGATCGACGCCAACGGTACGCCCGACAAGCCGATCATCTTCACCAGCCGCGATAACATCGTTGGCCTGAACAACGAGAACTCCTCGGGCCAGTGGGGCGGCGTGGTGCTTTCGGGTCGTGCTCCGGTGACGGACTGTTTCGAGCCTGCCGCAACCCCGGGCAGCGTGGACTGCGAACGCCAGGTGGAAGGCGCAGCCTCCCCCAGCTTCTTCGGCGGCGCCACGCCGGACGACAGCTCCGGCTCGATGAGCTACGTGCAGATCCGCTATTCGGGCTTCGTGCTTTCGGGTGACAACGAGCTGCAGTCGCTCACCACGGGCGGCACCGGTTCGGGCACGCAGCTCAGCCACATCCAGTCGGTCAACTCGTCGGACGACGGCGTCGAATTCTTCGGCGGCATCGTCAACATCTCCAACCTCATCGTTGCAGGTGCGGAAGACGACTCGCTCGATACCGACACCGGCGTGAAGGCGAACATGCAGTTCGTGATCGCGGCGCAGCGGGCGGGCATCGGTGACACGATCATCGAAGCGGACTCCAGCAACGGCCTGGAAGAGCAGACCCCGCGCCAGAACACCACGATCAGCAACTTCACCTTCATCCAGCGCCGCGCCGCCGACCAGGTGGTGCGTATCCGTGGCGGTGCCGACTACGGTCTCTACAACGGCGTGATCTTCGATGCCTCGGGCTCCACCCCCTGCATCCGTATCGACGACGAGGAAACCATCCGCGCGGCCAACGCCGGGCTGGACGATGTGGGCACCGTGCGCTTCAACTCGGTCGCACTCGATTGCGCCACCAACTTCCGCAACGGCAGCAACGGCGGTGCCACCGCCGCGCAGGCCGAGGCGATCTTCGATGCCGGCACGGGCAACACGAAGGACTACACGCACACGATCGCGGGCGGCTACCTGAACGGTGCCAGCGAAGATGGCTACACGCCGATCTTCGATCCGACCGCGCTGTCCAGCTTCTTCAACGCCACCACCTTCATCGGTGCGGTGACGGCATCCGACGACTGGACCCAGGGCTGGACCTGCGACTCCTCGGCCGTGGCCTTCGGCAACAACACCGGCCTCTGCACGCAGATCCCGGTTCTCTGATTGAACGGGGAAGGGGGAGCGCAAGCGGGGCAATTCCCGGCGCGCTTCCCCTTCCCGCCTTTTTACCTGATCGACTCATAGGGGAGTCACGACAATGACCACTGGCAAGCGGCTGGCGGGGCTGCTTCTGCTCACCACCGCGCTCACCATTCCGGGCGCGGCCTTCGCACAGGATTCGGCAGGCAGCGCCGTATCGCCCACGCAAACAGACGTGGAGCGGGACGAACTGCTGGACGATGAGCCGGAGGCGCAGGAGGACGACTTCCAGGATACGGACGTCTCCATCCCCGGTGGCTCGATCATCGTGACGGGGCGGATCAACCGTAACCCGGAACGCAATTCCACCCAGGTGGTCAACGTCCTCTCGACAGAGCAGATCGCACGAACGGGCGAAGGCGACATCGCGGGCGCACTGGGCCGCGTGACCGGCCTTTCCGTGCAGGGGCAGGGCTTCGTCTACGTGCGCGGCCTTGGCGACCGGTATTCGCTGGCATTGCTGAACGGCCTGCCGCTGCCTTCGCCGCAGCCGCTGAGCCGCGTGGTGCCGCTGGATATCTTCCCCACCAACGTGGTCGCCTCCAGCCTCGTGCAGAAGACCTACTCCGCCAACTTCCCCGGTGAATTCGGTGGCGGCGTGATCAACCTCACCACCCGCGCCGTGCCGGATGAGAGCTTCCTCGAAATCAGCGCCGGGATCAGCGGCAATACCGAGACGACCTACCAGCGCGGCCTGTCCTACTACGGCTCCGACTACGACTGGTTCGGGTTCGACGATGGCACGCGCGACGTCCCGCCCGCGCTGCAGACCTTCTTCGACAGCGGCATCCGCATGAGCGACGTGCCGCTCGATCCGGAGCAGAACGTGAACGGCGCGCCTTTCACGCAGCTCGATATTGCCAAGCAGCTTGGCGACCCGAACCTTATCCTGGTGCAGCAGATCGGCGACGTGCAGCCCAACTGGTCCGCCGGCCTTACCGCGGGCACCTCGCTCGACGTGTTCGGTGACGGCCTGCTGGGCATCGTTGCCACCGCGTCGGTCAGCAATTCCTGGCGCACGCGCGACATCACCTCGCAGTCGATCCTTGCTGACTTCACCCTCGACAGCGATTTCCGCGACGTGGTGACGGACAATTCGGTGCTGGTGAACGCGCTGCTCGGGTTCGGCCTGGAAGTGGGCGACCACCAGTTTCGCTGGACCAACCTGTTCATCCGCGACACCTCGAAACTCGCTCGCCTTTCCACCGGCGAGGATTTTCAGGACGACGATTCCTTCGTGCAGCAGCAGACGGCGTGGTTCGAACGCCAGCTGATCGACACGCAACTGGTAGCGGAGCTGGAATTCGGCGATCTCGGCATCGACCTGCGCGGCGGCTACGCCCGCACCGACCGCGAGGCGCCCTACGAATACACCTTCACCTACGTGCGCGACAACGCCAACGGTCCGCTGAGCGACCAGTTCATCAACGTGCTGGACCGCCAGACCGGCGATGCCTCGGTCGTCTTCTCGGACCTGCAGGAAGAGCTTTACGCGGGCGGCATCGATGTCAGCTACCCGGTCCTTGATGGACTGGGCCTGACCGTCGGCTATGCCTACAGCGATACCGAGCGTTTTTCCGAACGGCGCGAGTTCCTGTTCAACGCGCCCACCAGCTTCCCCGACGGCGTGGGCTTGCTGCGGCCGGACCTGCTGCTGGGCGATGCGATCATCGACTACTTCGACATCGGCCTGATCGAATCCACCCAGTCGGACCCGGCCTTCGCGTCCGCGCTCACCGTCCATGCCGGTTACGGCAAGATCGAGTGGGAACCGGTGCTGGGCGTGCTGCTGGATATCGGCGTTCGCTACGAGGACGCGGAGCAGACGGTGGACCCGGTGGAAGTGTTCAACACGCCGCTGAACTCTGCCAGTTCCACCGCGCTCAACAACGATTACTGGCTGCCCGCCGCCACGATCACGGTAGAGCCGATGGACAACCTGCAACTGCGCGCCAACGCCTCCAAGACGCTGGCCCGCCCGCAGTTCCGCGAGCTGATCTTCCAGACCTATTACGATCCGGAAACCAACCGCCAGTTCAACGGCAACCCGTTCCTGGTGGACAGCCGCCTGACCAACTTCGAACTTCGCGGCGAATACTACTTCGGCGGCAGCGACCGGATTTCGGTGGCAGGCTTCTACAAGGATATCGAGAACCCGATCGAGGCCTTCTCCAGCTTCTCCGACAATGCGCAGCTCACCAGCTTCGCCAATGCCCCCAGTGCAAAGCTGTGGGGTGTGGAGGCCGACGCGCAGTACACCTTCGATCTCTACAACTGGGGCGGCTTCTTCGAGAGCAAGGAACTGGTGGTGCTGGGCAACTACACCTACACCAATTCCGAAATCTCGGTTGAGGCAGGCGACATCACCCGCCTGTTCCCCGGCGGCGACACGGCGGCCAGCAACCTGTTCGTGGACGGCGTTCCGCTGACCGGCCAGTCAGACCACCTCGTCAATTTCCAGATGAGCCTGGAGGACGTGGATACGCTGCAACAGTTCACCGTGCTGGTGAATTATGCCAGCGAGCGCGTGACCAGTCGCGGCACCTCGGGCCTCCCTGATATCGTGGAAGACCCCGGCCTCACGGTCGATCTCGTCGCGCGGCAGGGTTTTGCCCTGCTGGGTAGCGAGGCGGAACTGAAGCTGGAAGCGCGCAACATCTTCAACCGCCGCAACGAGGAATTCCAGACCGACGGCGTGAACCGGGCCGAGATCAACACCTACGACCGCGGCACCGAGCTGGCGGCATCGCTGTCGTTCACGTTCTAAGATAGGTCCAGCAAACAGGGGAGGGGCCTCTCGCCAGGGTGCGAGGGGTCCCTTTTGTGATTGGCGATAGGAAAGATCAGATCAGGTCGAGAACGTAGCCGCGCCCGTGAACCGTGCGCAGCAGGTGCCCGGCCCCTGCCTGCCGCAGTCCCTGCCGCAGCCGCTTGATCCACACATCGACGGTGCGCAGGTAATCGGGATCGCCATCCTTGCCCAGCGCCTCGATCAGTTCCTGCCGGGTAAGTACGCGGTTGGGGTTTTCCGCCATGAAACGTAGCACGCGGAATTCGTTAGGGCGCAGGCAGACGAGGTCGCCCTGCCAGCGTGCCTGCTCGCCCGCGACGTTGATCTGCAGGTCGCCCAGTTCCATGATCTGCACCCGGCGGGCACAGGCGCGTTGGGCGAACAGCGCCAGCACCCGGTCGAGCATGGCCTGCCGGTCCAGCGGGCCGACGGCGTAGTCGTCCGCCCCTGCCTTCAGCGCACGGCGGCGATCCTCGGGATCGTCTTCCTCCAGCACCATGGTGATGTGGGCATCCTGCATGCGTTGGTCGGCGCGCAGGCGGCGCACCATCTCGAGGCCCGACAGGCTATCCATCACCCAGTCGACGAAGACCCAGGCCTGTCCGTCCACCAGCGCCATCGGTCCCTCGGGGGGCAAGTGGCGGAACACGAACACGGCCTCGCCCTGCGTGAACTCGGCAAAGCGTGCCGCCGCGGCGTCAGTCGTGAAAATGCTGATACGGTCCATTGGCCCCGACCCGGTGAATTCCGGTTCGGTAAGTGCCAAGCCTGCATGACCGATCTATGACAGACGCGCGGCAAATTCTCGTTGCCGCACCCTTGCGTCAGCCAACCGGCGGGGCGGGGCAGTATTTCGCGATGTATTCCGCGTGCGGCGGCATGTTCTTGACGAAGAAGCGGATCGATTTCTCGATCTCGTCCAGCTCGTTCTTCGTCTCGCCCCGGTCCAGCGTATCGGCCATGGCGATGTTGCCTTGCATCGGGATGCCCTGACCCATCATCACCGCGGCCCAGCTCGTCTCGGTAAACAGCTCGTCCTCCTCGCGGAAGATCTGGCCGGTGGTCTGGAACAGCTCGACCTTCTCGGTCAGGCTGTCGGGCACGCTCATCGTGCGGCAGTAGTTCCAGAACTCGGTGTCGTCGCGGCTGGTGGCGTTGTAGTGCAGGATCAAGAAGTCGCGGATGCGCGCGTATTCCTTGCCGGTCAGCCGGTTGAAGGTGTTGCGCGTCGCCTCGCTCACCCCGTCGAGGTTGAGCATGGCGATCAGCTTGTTGATGCCGGTGTTGATCAGGTGGATGGAGGTGGATTCCAGCGGCTCCATGAACCCTGCCGAAAGGCCCAGCGCCACCACGTTGTGGTTCCAGAACTTCTTTCGGCGGCCGGTCACGAAGCGCAGGTGGTTGGGATCCGCCGTAGGCTTGCCCGCAATGTTGTTGACCAGGATATCGGTCGCCTCGTCCGCCGACATGAAGGCATCGCAATAGACGTGCCCGTTGCCGTTGCGGTGCTGCAGCGGCACCTGCCACTGCCAGCCCGCGCCGTGCGCGATGGCGCGGGTGAAGGGCGGGGGCGGCGATCCGTCGTCGCGGTTGCAGGGAAGGGCCACGGCGCGGTTACACGGCAGCCAGTGCGTCCATTCCTCGTACCCCGTTTCCAGCACCTGCTCGATCAGCAAGCCGCGAAAGCCGGTGCAGTCGATGAACAGGTCGCCTTCGATCCGGGTGCCGTCTTCCAGCTGGATGGAGGTAACGTCGCCGCTCTCGGCATCGCGCTCGACATCACAGACCTTGCCTTCCTGCCGGACCACGCCGCGCGCCTCGGCATAGCGGCGCAGGAACTTCGCGTATTGCCCGGCATCGAGGTGGTAGGCGTAGTTGACCGGCGGCAGGTCGTCGCGCTTCACGTCGGCAGAGCGCATGAAGCGGCCGAAGTAGGCAGCCATCGTTTCCACGTTGAAGGCCTGGATCGGGCGGTTGTCGCCCAGCGATTTCATGTGGTGCCACACCTGGTGGAACGACATGCCGCCGATGGTGTAGCCGTAGTTGCCGAAGGGGTGGATGTACTTGTCGCCCCTCGCGCCCCAGTTCTCGAACTGGATGCCCAGCTTGAACGTGCCCTGCACGTTGGAGAGCATCTCGCGGTCGCTGATCTCCAGCGCCTGGTTGAACTCGCGGAAGGGCGGGATGGTGGCCTCGCCCACGCCGACGGTGCCGATGACTTCGGATTCGACCAGTGTGACCGACAGCTTGTGCCCCCCATTCCGCCCGCCCTGCATCAGGCGAGACAGCGGTGCGGCCGCCATCCATCCTGCGGTGCCGCCGCCGACAATCACGATCTTTTCAATAGTCATCAGTCTCTCGCCAATTTCCCGTTTCCCCGGTTCTAGCTTGAATGCCCCCTGTTCGTAAAACCCGCCCGAAAGCCGAAGATGCAGAGGGCGACGAGGCCGGGTAATGCAAAAATGTTACACCATGCATCAGCAAATGGGAACGTTCATTTTTGCTATTGTGAACGCTCACAATATCGGTATGCAGAGCGTGAAGCGCCGCATGGGCGCTGCGAGTTTTGGAGCGATACCGCGGGCGAAAATGCTGGCGGATCAAAGGGGAGAGCATTCTGTGTCAGCTCGAATCGATAGTCGTACTGTAGCCTTCGGCCGCCGCGGCCGCGCACTTGCCGGGGTTTCCGGCCTTGCCCTGTGCATGGTGGCCGCCAACGTGGCCCACGCGCAGGAAACCGTCGAAGAAGAGATGGAGCAGGAATCCGGCGAGGCCATGCCCGCGGATGAAAACGTCATCATCGTCAGCGGCTTCCGCGCCTCGCTGCAGTCGGCGCAGGACTTCAAGGAAAACGCCGACACCGTGGTCGACGTGATCACCGCCGAAGACGTGGGCGCTCTGCCCGACCGTTCGGTTACCGAGGCGCTGCAGCGCGTTCCCGGCGTCAACATCGGCCGTTTCGAGAAGACCTCCGACCCCGACCGTTTCTCGGTCGAAGGTACCGGCGTCATCATCCGCGGCCTGCCCTACGTGCGTTCCGAGCTGAACGGGCGTGACATCTTCTCCGCCACCGGTGGCCGCAGCCTCAGCTTCGAGGACGTGTCGCCCGAACTCGTGGGCCGCGTGGAAGTGTTCAAGAACACCACCGCCGACATGATCGAAGGCCAGATCGCCGGTCTCGTGAACCTGGTGACGCGCAAGCCGCTCGACAATCCGGGCCTCAACATCGCCGGCTCGATCGAAGCGAACTACGGCGACCTTCGTGAAGAGTGGTCGCCCACGTTCAACATTTTGGGTTCGAACACCTTCGACAGCGCCATCGGCACCTTCGGCCTGCAGCTGTCCTATTCCTATTCCGAACTGCAGAGCCGTACCGACGCCTCTCAGGTTGCCGATCCGTGCTACCGCAACGCCGACCTCTCGGGCGGCTGTCTGCGCGTGTTCGACGTGAACTCGGGCGGCTTCGGCGATGTCCAGAACTACGATGAAAGCAACTTCCCGCCCACTGGCTCGGTCATCGTGCCGCAGTACGCCGGTGTGCGCACGACCGATCTCGACCGTGACCGCGAGGCGATCTCCGCGGTGGCGCAGTACGAGAGCAACGACGGCCGCTTCCTGGTAACCGCCGAGTACCTGCGGTCGGAGGCAAACTTCTTCACCGAGGAATATGCCCTGCTCGGCCGCATGGACGACGGCATTGCTTCGCCTGAGGCGCGGCCCGGCACTGAATTCACCTATGACCAGAACGGCCTGTTCCAGACCGGCATCCTGACCGATTTCGTCGGTGATCCTTATGCGACCCCGTTTGGCTGGGGCGGTATTCCGGTCGATTCCCTGCGCTTCCTTCGTGACACCGAGACCGTCACCGAAGACTATTCAATCGACGTGTTCTTCGAAGTAACGGATCGCCTGCGCTTCAACTTCGAAGGCCAGGTCGTGAAGTCCGACCTTTCCCGCGACTCCGTGTTCGGGGCCATGAGCACCTGGGCCGATATCGACCTTGATCTGACGGGCGAAACGCCCAACGTACAGTTCCTCAAGCCCATGGGCGCGCCGGACGATTATTTTTCCAGCGGCTTCTACACCTATTACTTCTTCGGCCTCGACAGCCGCGAGCAGAACGATGGCGAGATGTACACGCTGCGCGGCGACGTCGAATACGACATCGGCGACGGGTTCTTCCGCAAGGCTGCCTTCGGCGCGCGCTGGGCGGACCGCGATCGCACCACCCGCAACACCAACTTCAGTACCTGGGGCAACCTCTCGGCACCGTGGACGGGCCGTGGCGGTTGCGCGCCCTGGGGTGAAGGCGCGGGCTGCTTCTCCGAAGGTCCGGGTCCGTTCGGCAACGGCTTCATTCCCGGTCGCTTCTACACCGGCCTGCCGGGGCAGGAATTCGCCATTGCGGGCGGCGCCTACACCGACGATTTCCCGGATTATTCGAACCTACGCGATCCCTTCGCCGACAATTTCCAGCGCGGCGAAGCGGCGACGCCCATCCCCATGGGCCAGGCATGGTTCTATGGCGGCGACGATTTCCTGGCGGATTACCTTGCCGGTGAAGTGCAGCCGCAGTGGGATGAAATCTCGGAATTCTCGGTTTCGCCCGAGCGCTTCAATCTCGGCGTGGCCGGTCGCACCTACACGAACCCCGTCAACGGCGAAACCATTGCCTGCGATCCGTTCTGCCCGCCGGAAATCTCCGGTGTTTCCGAAATCACCAAGGCTGCCTACGCCCGCGTCGACTTCGGCCACGATTTCAGCAGCGGCTGGTCGCTGGCTGGCAACATCGGCCTGCGCTATGTCGAAACGAAAGTGAACACGGATGCACTGGTCGGCTTCCCGCAGGCCAACCAGTTCGACGATCCGTCGATCGGCGGCAACGGCGACGGCGTGGTGCAGGTGGCGGAGATCCAGGCCCTGTGCCAGACTCCGACCCCTCCGGGTCAGGAACGCCTCTATTGCAACCTGACGGGTGCCCGCCTCGCGGAATTCGCCACGCTGTTCACCGGCGAAGCAATTCCCGACGATCGCGACATTACCTTCGATCACTGGCTGCCCGCGTTCAACATCCGCCTGGACAGCGGCACGGGCTGGGTGATCCGCGGCGCAGTGTCGAAGGGCATCTCGCGTCCGGACCTGCAGCTCTTCAGCGCCGGCGGCGTGCTAGGCTTCAGCGGCCGCGTGGACTCCGGGCCGCTGCTCAGCATCGATACCGGAAACCGCAACCTGCTGCCGGTGGAATCGTGGAACTACGACCTGTCGGCCGAATGGTATTTCGACGATGTCGGCTCGATCACCCTTGCCGGTTTCGTGAAGGACATTACGGGCATCGTCAGCCGCGGTACGGGCATCGTGAACTACACAGCACCCAGCGGCCTTTCGCAGGACGTGATCATCAACGGTCCGGCCAACGACATCAGCGGCACGCTGTACGGCTTCGAGTTCGCCCACCAACAGACCTACGACTTCCTGCCCGGTATCCTCGGCGGTTTGGGAAGCCAGTTCACCTACACCTATGTGAACGGCAACGATTTCCCGAACCCGCTGATCTCCGGCATCGGTTCGCCGTCGGTGGCAAGCGCAGGTGCTCCGCTCAACGGTGGCCCGTTCGTGGGTGGCCAGCCGCTGCAGGGCATTTCGGAGCACACCGTCAACGCGACGCTGTTCTACGAGCGTGGTCCGCTGGCGCTGCGCGGTGCCTACAACTGGCGTTCGGCCTTCCTGATCACGCCGCGAGACGACATCTTCCCGTTTTCGCCGATCTGGCAGGAAGCTACCGGCCAGCTGGACGCGTCGATCTTCTACGACATCACCGACTCCATCAAGATCGGTGTGCAGGGCGTGAACCTGCTCGATGAAGTGACCGAAACCTCCCAGGTGATCGATTACGACGGCACGCGCGTCACGCGCTCCGCCTTCCGTAACGACCGCCGCTTCACCTTCCTCGTCCGTTTCGACTTCTAAGGGTCGGAGCTCCTCCGGATGAGATGACCAGATGGGCTCCCGCGTGCTCCCACGCGGGGGCCCATTTTTTCAGTGTCTTGCGGCTATCCGCTATGGGATGGTTGGCACGGCGGAAGAGGGAAGAACGGACCGATGATCGCAGGCTGGCCTGATTGGCGCGCAACAAGCGCCTTCTCGCTGATGGCAACCACGCTCGCCGCCTGCGGTGGCGGAGAGGCGCCCTCGGCCAACATGCCGCCGCCGCTTTCCACGGCGACGCCGACCCCCCCAACATCTCAGGCGCCAACCGGCAACTGGCAGCTTGTCTGGGCGGACGAATTCGACGCGCCTCAGCTCGATACTTCGCGCTGGAATGTCATTGCCGATTGCTGGGGCGGCGGGAACCGGGAACGGCAATGCTACACCGCGCGGGCCGAGAACGTGCGCGTGGAGAACGGCGCGCTGGTGCTGTCCGCGCGAGAGGAGAGCTACACAGGCGATGCCTGGCCCGCGCACATGGCCCCGTTCCAGGACGATCCCGACGACCAGAAGACGCAACAATTCACCTCCGGCAAGATCACCACGAAGGGCAAGGCCGACTGGCTCTATGGCCGCTTCGAAATGCGCGCGCGCCTGCCGCAGGGGCAGGGCGTGTGGCCCGCGTTCTGGATGCTGCCGGAAGACGAGGTCTATGGCGGGTGGCCGCTGTCGGGAGAGATCGACATTCTCGAAGCGGTGAACCTCGGCGTGGAATGCGACACCTGCGAAGAGGGCGGCGAGAACTCGATCCTCGGTACGCTGCACTACGGCGCGCAGGTGCCGGGCAACGAATACACCAATCGCGAGGTTTCCGCGCCGCAGGTGCTGGACGGCGACTGGCACACCTACGCCGTGATCTGGGAAGAGGGCCGCTTTACATGGGAGCTCGACGGGGTGCCCTACGGATCCATCGATTCCTCTGAATGGTGGACCGGGGCAAGCAGCGATCCGCTGGCCCCGTTCGACCGCGAATTCCACCTGATCCTGAACCTTGCCGTGGGCGGAAACTGGCCGGAATCGACCGCGCTTGGCGGCGTCTCCACCGAGGGTTTTCCCAAGCAACTGGAAGTCGACTGGGTGCGCGTCTGGCAATGCGATGCCGATGCCGCTACCGGTCGAGGCTGTACAGGAAACTGAGTCATCATGGCACGCCGCCGACAATCCGTGACCATAAAGCATGTTGCCGCCGATGCAGGGGTTTCCCTGCAGACGGTCAGCCGCGTCATCAACAACGAGGCCAACGTCCGCCCGGAGATGAAGGAGCGGGTGCAGGCATCCATCGACAAGCTGGGTTACGTGCCTTCCATCGCCGCGCAGCGCATGAGCGGCTCGCGCAGCTACATCATCCTCGCGCTGAACGATCGCGAGCGCACGATAGAGGACTGGCGCGCGCGCGAGGGCAGCGACTGGATCGACCAGATGCTGCTGGGCGGAATGCTGAAATGCGCCGAATATGGCTATCGCCTGCTGTTCGAACTGGTAGATACCCATTCGGATCACGTGGAGCGGGAGCTGAAAGGGGCGATTGCCGCTCTGCAGCCTGATGGCGTGATCCTCACCCCCCCGCACGGCGAGAACAAGCTGATCACCGGTCTGCTCGACAAGCACAAGATCCCCTACGTGAAGATCGGCGCGCGCCTGAACGGCGGGCTGGCGATCACCATGGGGGACGACCAGCTGGCGCGCATGGCGACCGATTACCTGGTCGAGAAGGGCCATACCCGCATCGGCTTCATCGCCGGTTCGCGGGAGTACATTATCAGCCAGTGGCGCAAGGATGGCTGGCTGGCCGCGATGGAGGCCCACGGTCTCGATACCGAGGGCCTGTGCGAACGCGGCGATTTCAGCTTCGCCTCGGGCGAACAGTCGGCGCGCATCCTGCTGGGGCAGGCGGATCGTCCCACCGCGATCATCGCCAGCAACGACCAGATGGCGATGGCGACGAATACGGTGGCCCACGAAATGGGGCTGGTCGTACCGGATGACCTCTCGATCATCAGCTTCGACAATACGCCGGTCGTCCGCTTCGTGCGTCCGCCGCTGACGGCGATAGACCAGCCGATCGCGGAAACCGTCTCGCGCGCGGTGGAACTGCTGATCAAGACGCAGCGGGGTGAGGAACTGCCGCCGATGCCGGTGGTGGTCGAAGGCGGGCTGGTCGAACGCGAATCGGTCGCGCCGCTGCCGAAACCCGCGTGAGCGAGCAGCTCGCCGCGCAGCCTGCGGGCGAACGGCAGCACCTGCGTTTCATGCTGCTCTATGCCCTCGCCGCGGCAGGCGGGGCGATGGCCTATGTCCCCTTCCTCACCATCCTGCTGCCCGTGCGGGTGGAAGCGATGGCGGGCGGCCAGCACGTCAGCTGGCTGGCCTACTGCGCTTTCGCGGGCGCGGTGATGGCGAGCCTTTCCAACGTGCTGTTCGGCTGGCTTTCGGACAAGACCGGCAAGCGCGGCCTGTGGGTCGCGGCGGGGCTGGTGCTGACCTGCGCTCTGCTGCCCGCGATGGCCCTCGCAGAGGGGTTGCCCGCGCTGCTGGGCCTGCTGGTGGCCTGGCAACTTGGCCTCAACATGATGCTGGCTCCGCTGGCCGCGCTGGCCGGCGACTTTGTGCCCGACAGGCAGAAGGGCTTCCTCGGCGGCCTCCTTTCGCTTGCCCCGGCGATGGGCGCTGCATCGGGCGTGCTGGTGACTATACCGGGCCTAGCCGGACCGGACACGCGCCTGGCGCTGGTCGCCGTGCTGGTGGCGGCGTGCGTGCTGCCGCTGCTGCTGTTCGGTCGACCGCGCGCGTTTCCCGAATTGATGGCGTCGGTGCCGAGGCGGGAAGGGCCTGTCGATCCGCGCCCGCGGCAGGTGGTGGTGCGCATGTGGATCGCCCGCCTGCTGGTGCAGATCGCCGAGGCCGCGTTGTTCGCCTACCTCTACATCTGGCTGCGCTCCATTTCGGGGCGGATCGAGGACAACGACGCGGCGCAGGTGTTCGGCGTGGTGCTGTTCCTGGCGGTTCCCGCAACCTTGCTGGTGGGCCGCTGGGCCGACAGGGCCAATCGCCCGATCCTGCCGCTGGCGATCTGCGCCGCCGTGACCGGTGCCGCGCTGCTCGGCATGGCGGGCGCGGCGGACCTGCCGCTGGCGTTGACAGGCTATGCCGTGTTCGGCCTTGCCTCCTCCATCTTCCTCGCCCTGCATTCGGCGCAGACCCTGCGCGTGCTGCCGCGTCCGCAGCACAGGGGGCGCGACCTTGGATTGTTCAATCTTACCAACACCGTGCCTTCGCTGGTGATGCCGGGGCTCACGCTGGCCATGGTGCCGGTGTTCGGCTTCGGCGGCCTGTTCGTGGTGCTCGCCGTGCTGGTGATTCTGGCGGCCGCGCTGCTCTTCTCGATCCCGCGTCCCGAATAGCCTGTTCGAATAGGTGCTTGCCAAAGCGGCGTTTGCGTGTAGGGATATTGTGAACGTTCCCAACATAAGAGGAAGTCAATGCGTTTCGGGATTGGATTGCGTGCAGGTGTGGCAGCGGCGGCTCTGGGTCTTGGCCTGGGGGCATGTGCGACCGTGCCAGCGGAAACCACGACGGCTGCGGTCACGCCGACAGCGGTAGCGGACAGCGAAGACGCCGTGATCGCGGACATCGTTTCGCGCATGTCGCTGGAGCGCAAGATCGCCCAGCTGATCCAGCCGCAGATCAATTCCTTCACGCCGGAAGACATGGAGCGCTACCGCTTCGGCAGCTACCTCAACGGCGGCAACGGCGGCCCCTATGGTGACGAATACGCGCCCGCCAGCGAGTGGCTGCGCTACGCCGATGAGATGTTCGATGCCTCGGTGCAGCCGCTGGCAAACGGCGAGCCCGTCATCCCGACCATGTGGGGCACCGACGCCGTGCACGGCCACACCAACGTGATGGGTGCCACCATCTTCCCGCACAACATCGCGCTGGGCGCGGCGGGCGATGCGGACCTTGTGCGCCGCATCGGGCAGGCGACCGCCGTTGAGATTGAGGTGACCGGCATCGACTGGAACTTCTCTCCCACCGTGGCTGTGGCACAGGACGATCGCTGGGGGCGCACCTACGAAAGCTATTCGGAAAACAAGGAACTGGTCGCCACGCTGGGCGCCGCGCTGGTGGAGGGCCTGCAGGGCACGCCCGGCGATGCCGATTTCCTCGGCGACGGACGCGTGATCGCGACGGCCAAGCACTTCTTCGGCGATGGCGGCACGGACAACGGCGTTGATCAGGGCGAAGTCACCGGCGACCTTGCCGAGCTGATGGAAATTCATGCCTATCCCTATCCCGCCACGATCGAGGCGGGCGTCGAGGCGATCATGGCCAGCTTCAACTCGATCAACGGCCGCAAGATGCACGGCAACGAGGAACTCCTCACCGGCGTGCTGCGTGGGCAGATGGGCTTCGACGGGCTGGTGGTCGGCGACTGGAACGGCCACGGTCAGGTGGCCGGTTGCACCGTCACCGATTGCCCGCAGTCGCTGCTGGCGGGCCTCGACATCTACATGGTGCCCGACGACTGGAAGGGCCTGATGGAAACCCTGATCGCGCAAGTCGAGGATGGCACCATCCCCATGGCCCGCGTGGACGAGGCCGTGACCCGCGTGCTGCGCGTGAAATACCGCGCCGGTCTGCTGGGCGACAACGTGGAGCGTCCGTCGGAGCGCGGCGTTGGCGGGCAGTTCGAGCTGCTGGCCTCGCCCGAACACCGCGCCATCGCGCGCGAAGCCGTGGCTCGCTCGCAGGTGATCCTGAAGAACGACGGAGTCCTGCCGCTTGCCGCCGGTGCCAATGTCCTGGTGGCTGGCGCAGCGGCGGACAACATCGGCCAGGCGGCCGGTGGCTGGACGCTGACCTGGCAGGGCGGACGCGAGCTGGACCGCGAGCTGTTCCCGAACGCTACCTCCATCTGGGAAGGGCTGGAAAGCGCCATCGAAGGCAGCGGTGGTACCGCCACGCTTTCGGAAGACGGCAGCTTCACCCAGCGCCCGGACGTGGCCGTGGTCGTGTTCGGCGAGCGTCCCTATGCCGAGTTTGCAGGAGACCGTCCCGATCTCGTCTTCCGCGACGAGGAGGGCCTTGAGCTGCTCCGCAGCTTCCAGGCGCAGGACATTCCCACCGTTGCCGTGTTCCTTTCGGGTCGCCCGCTGTGGATGAACCGCGAGATCAACGCTTCCGACGCTTTCGTCGCATCGTGGCTGCCCGGCAGCGAGGGTGCTGGCGTTGCCGACATTCTCACCGGAGCGAAGGAAGCCACGGGTCGCCTGTCGTTCAACTGGCCCGCCGAGTGCGAAGGCGAACCGCTGAACAATCCGGAGGGCGCGCAATTCCCCTTCGGCTATGGGCGTTCGCTCGCCGATACCTCGCCCATCGGCACGCTGCGCGAGGATTGCGCTGCGCTGCTGGTCGGCCCCTCGCGCGAGCTGTTCGGATCGGGCCGCCTTGGCGAGGGCGTGACGGCCACTGCCGGAACCGGAACCCTGCCCAGCCTGCTCGGCAGCGCAGGCGGCGTGACCGCACGCGGATACGATCGCAACGCGCAGGAGGATTCGCGCCAGATCGCATTGGCGGCAGGATCGCAGCTGACGCTGGCGCAGGACGAGGACAGCGGCGGTGCCTACCGCATCACCTACGAAGTGCTGGCGCGGCCCTCCGGCCCCGTCACGCTGACAAGCGGCGACGGCATCGTCGACCTGACGCCGCATTTCGCCCACGCTTTCGAGAAGGGCTGGCGCGAGATGGTGATTACCGAGGCCTGCGCGGGCACGCTGGGCGAGAGCATCACCTTTGCGACGGAGGCGGACATTTCCTTCCGCATCGCCGAGGTCTCTCGCGCAGAACTGCCAGAAGGCGCCGAGTGCTCGTTCTAGAATACGTATCCGTAACGGTCTTTCGCGATTGCGGCGGCAGTCGCGGCAGACCATAACTACCGTTTCTTGCGGACCTGCCTGGCGAAAAGGCAGGCCGCCACAAGGGAGAATGACATGGCCCTGGCGCCCGATGTTTCCAGCAGCACCGATCCCCGCCCGGCGGTGGACGACGATACGCCCCCGGTGAACGCGCCGGGCCTGCAATACTTCGTCTTCGGCCTGTTCTTCATTTTCGGCGGGATCACGTCGCTCAATGACGTGCTGATCCCCAAGCTGCGCGAGCTGTTCACGCTTTCCTACACCGAGGCGATGCTGATCCAGTTCTGCTTCTTCGCCGCCTACCTGCTGATTGGCATTCCCGGCGCGAAGCTGGTGAAGAAGATCGGCTACATGCGCGGCGCGGTGGCCGGGCTTTGCACGATGATCGTGGGCTGCCTGCTGTTCATCCCCGCCAGCCAGACGGCCACCTATGCCATCTTCCTTGGTGCATTGTTCATCCTCGCCAGCGGCGTGGTGATCGTGCAGGTGGTGGCGAACCCGCTTATCAGCCTGCTCGGCCCGCCGTCTACTTCGCACAGTCGCCTCACCTTCGCGCAGGCGTTCAACTCGCTGGGTACCACGGTCTTTCCCATCGTCGGGGCGGCCGTAATTCTCGGCAGCCTGGCCGACGTTTCGGCAGACCAGTTGGAAGGCGCGGCCTTGCAGGCCTACCGCGCCGCGGAGAGCGAGGCGATCTGGCAGGGCTACCTCGGCGTTGCCGCGCTGATCGCGCTGGTGGCCGCCGCCGTGTGGATGTTCCGCAACCGCCTGCCGCACGATGCGAAGACCATGGGCGAGGGCGAGCTCGTCTCCTCCAAGCGATACCTGATCGGGCTGGCGCTGGCCGCCATCGGCGTGTTCGTGGCCCTGCAAGTGAGCGGCTGGCTGGGCGTGCTCATCATTCTCGCGGCCCCGGTGCTGTGGCTCTACGATAACGAACTGCTGCGTCGTTCGCGCTTCAGTTACGGCGCGCTGTGCATCTTCCTCTACGTGGGTGCCGAGGTGTCCATCGGCTCAATCGTCATCAACTACCTGTCCACCGAACGTGTGCTGGGCGAACCGGAGAGAGTGATCGGCTGGATGATCGGCCTCTACTGGGGCGGAGCCATGGTCGGCCGCTTCATCGGTTCGGCTGCGCTGCGGGTGTTCAGCCCCGGCAAGATCCTGGCCTTCAATGCCGCTGGCGCGATCACGCTGATCGTCATCTCGGCGCTAACGTCGGGCGAAGTCGCGGCCTATTCGCTGCTGGCCGTGGGCCTGATGAACTCGATCATGTTCCCCACCATCTTCTCGCTCGCCTGCGAGAAGCTGGGGCCGCTCGCGGCCGACGGATCGGGCATCATCAACGTCGCCATCTTCGGCGGCGCGGTCGTGCCGCTGCTCTACGGGGTGGTGGCCGATGCCACCGGCGGCAACCTGGCGCTGGCCATGGTGATCCCGATAGTCTGCTACGCGATCATCGCCGGCTTCGGGATTTTCGCCCGCCGCCCGGCCTGATCGCGGCGACATTGCTGATAGCAGAGGCGGCGGCGTACCTACGGGTGCGCCGCCGCTTTCCTACGAGCTGCACGTCATGCTTCGGCGTCAGTCATGCAGTCACGCCGATATCCAGATTTGACGCTGTTTGGGACCAACGCGGGCCGCGCAGGATGACGGTCCCGGGGTTTTCACCAGAGGACCGTGTTCCATGTGTTCCAGGTTAGCGCCGAGTGGCCGCCCGATCAGGCGTCGTCCTGATCCTGCCCAAATCCATCCCAAGCCAGCACCGGCTTGCGCGCGGCGTGCGCCTCGTCCAGTCGGGCGCGCGGGGCATGGTGGGGTGCGGACTTCAGCGTCTCGTCGCCCGCCTTCGCCCGCTCCGCCAGCGAGCGCATGGCGGTTACGAACTGGTCGAGCGTGGCCTTGCTCTCGGTCTCGGTGGGCTCCACCAGCATCGCGCCATGCACCACCAGCGGAAAGTACATGGTCATCGGGTGGAAGCCTTCGTCGATCAGACCCTTGGCAATGTCCAGCGTGGACATGCCCTCGGCAAAGCCGTGGTCGCTGAACAATGCCTCGTGCATGCAGTGCCCGGCTTCGCCGAAGGGCGCATCCAGCACGTCGTCGAGGCTGCGCAGCAGGTAGTTGGCATTCAGCACGGCATCGCCCGATGCCTGCCGCAGGCCGTCGGCGCCGTGGCTGAGGATGTAGGTGAGCGCGCGGGTGAACATGCCCATCTGCCCGTGGAACGCGGTCATCCGGCCAAAGCTGCCGGGGAACTCGTCGCCCACGTTCTCCTCTTCCACCAGGCGGATCTCGCCATCCGCATCCTTCACCACGAAGGGCAGGGGCGCGAAGGGGGCCAGCGCTTCGGACAGCACGACCGGGCCGGAGCCGGGGCCGCCGCCGCCGTGCGGGGTAGAGAAGGTCTTGTGCAGGTTGATGTGCATGGCATCCACGCCAAGGTCGCCGGGTCGCACCCGGCCCACGATTGCGTTGAAGTTGGCACCGTCGCAATAGACAAGGCCGCCCGCTGCGTGCACCGCATCCGAGATCGCCTTCATGTCCTTCTCGAACAGGCCGCAGGTGTTGGGATTGGTGATCATCACGCCCGCCACATCGGGGCCGAGGCGGGCCTTCAGCGCAACAAGATCCACGCGACCATCCGGCCCTGCGGGAATGTTCTCCACTTCGTAACCGGCGAAGGCAGCAGTGGCAGGGTTGGTGCCGTGCGCGCTTTCGGGAACGAGCACGACCTTGCGCATGTCGCCGCGCGCTTCCAGCGCGGCGCGGATGCACAGGATGCCGCACAGTTCGCCATGCGCACCGGCCTTTGGGCTCATGGCGACGGCGCTCATGCCGGTCAGCTCGATCAACCAGTGCGAAAGCTCGTCGATCACGCCCAGCGCGCCCTTGATTGTGTCGACCGGTTGCAGCGGATGAACGTCGGCAAAGCCGGGCATCCGCGCGACCTTCTCGTTCAGGCGCGGGTTGTGCTTCATGGTGCAGCTGCCCAGCGGGAACAGGCCAAGGTCGATGGCATAGTTCTGGCGGCTGAGGCGCGTGTAGTGACGCACCGTCTCCGGCTCGGAAAGGCCGGGCAGGTCGAGTGGCTTCTGCCGCGCGAACTTGCCGAGGCGGTTCGGCGCATCGGCGTCCGGCTCGGGCAGGTCGACACCGCAGGTCTCGCGCGTGCCCAGTTCGAACACCAGCCGCTCTTCCAGCATCAGTGCCTTGTTGCCGGTGACGGTGGGGTAGTCGCCTTCGTTGTCTACGGAGACGGGCGTGCCGGGTTTCCAGCCGCTTGCATTCATCTTGTTCACGACAGCGCCTCCTCGAGAGCCTTGGCAAGGGTTTCGATATCGTCCTCGGTCACGGTCTCCGTGACGGTGACGAGCAGACCGTTCTCGCGGCCCTCGCCATCGGGGAAGAGGCGGCCCAGCGCGACACCGGCCAGCACGCCCTTGTCCGCAAGCGCACGCACGATCGGGCGGGCCTCCTTGTTCAGAACGAGGGTGAATTCGTTGAAGAACGCCTCGTTGAGGACGCTGACGCCCGGCACTTTCTCCAGCCGGTCTGCCGCATGGCAGGCGAGGCGGTGGTTCTCTGCCGCAAGCGCGGTCAGGCCCCTCTCGCCGAGCAGGGTCATGTGGACCGAGAACGCCAGCGCGCACAGGCCCGAATTGGTGCAGATGTTGCTGGTCGCCTTCTCGCGGCGGATGTGCTGCTCGCGGGTAGAGAGCGTGAGCACGAAGCCGCGCTTGCCGTCAGCATCCACCGTCTCGCCGCACAGGCGGCCCGGCATCTGGCGCACATGCTTGGGATTGGTAATGGCGAACAGGCCAAGGTACGGCCCGCCGAATTGCAGGCCGACGCCGATCGCCTGCCCTTCGCCCACCACGATATCCGCGCCGAGGTTGCCCGGCGCTTCCAGCGCGCCCAGCGCCACGGGTTCGGTGTTGACGACGATCAGCAGCGCGCCCTTTTCGTGCGCGGCATCGGCGATCCGCTGCAGGTCCGGGATACGGCCCATTGTGTCAGGATATTGCACCACGACGCAGCTCGTTTCGTCGTCGATCCGCCCGATCAGCGCGGCATCGCCGGGATCGGATGCGAGCACGGGCAGCTCGTAGTCGATATGGCCGGGAGTGAACCGAGCCATGGTCTGGGCAACGGAAACGTAGTGCGGATGCACGCCGCTGCTCATCAGAAGGCGGTTCCGCTTGGTCAGCCGCGCGGCCATCACGATCGCTTCCCAGCACGCGGTCGAGCCGTCGTACATCGAGGCATTGGCAATCGCGCAGCCATAGAGGCGCGCGACCTGCGTCTGGAACTCGAACAGCATCTGCAACGTGCCCTGCGCGATTTCCGGTTGGTAGGGCGTGTAGGCAGTCAGGAACTCGCCGCGCTGGATGATGTGGTCGACAGTGGCGGGCACGTGGTGGCGATAGGCACCCGCGCCGCAGAAGAAGGCCGCATCGGCAGCGGCCAGGTTCTGCTTCGACAGCCGCCGCATTTGCTTTTCCACCGCCATCTCGCCCGCCGCCAGCGGAAGGCCTTCAATGGGACCATCGAGGTAATGCTCGCTTGGAACGTCGGCGAACAGGTCATCGACGCTGGCCGCGCCAATAACGTCCAGCATTTCCTGCCGGTCGGGCTGGGTGAGGGGGAGGTAGCGCATGGATCAGTCGAGCCCTTCGCAGAATGCCTTGTATGCTGCTTCGTCCATCAGGCCTTCCAGTTCGGAGGCATCGGACACGGTGAGGCGGAAGAACCAGCCTTCGTCTTCGGGGCTGGAGTTCACCAGTTCCGGATCGTCATCCAGCGCGGCGTTGCCCTCGGTCACGGTGCCGGAAATCGGTGCGTAGACGTCGCTCGCCGCCTTCACGCTCTCCACCACCGCGGCTTCTGCACCGTTGGCGAGTTCCGTGCCAGCTTGCGGGGTCTCGACGAAGACGATGTCGCCGAGCTGCTCCTGCGCGTAATCGGTGATGCCGATGGTGGCGCTGTCGCCCTCGACGTCGATCCATTCGTGTTCTTCGGTGAAATAACGGGGCATCAGGAGGCTCCTTTGCGGACATATTTGTGAGGGACGAAAGGCAGGGGAACGACGCGCGCAGGCAAGCGCTTGCCGCGAACATCGATAGTCAGCTGCGTGCCGGGCTCGGCGCGTTCGGTTTCGACGAAAGCCATGGCGACGGGATGGCCCAGCGTGGGCGAGAAGCCGCCGCTCGTGACGGTGCCGACAAGCGCATCGCCGGAATAGACCTTCGCCCCCTCGCGCGCGGGCAAGCGCCCTTCGAGCGCGAGGCCGACGCGCCTGCTGGCGGTGCCGCCGTCTTCAAGCCGGGCCATCGATGGAGCATGGCCGATATAGCCACCGTCCTCGCGGCGTGACTTCGCAAGGGCAAAACCGAGACCGGCGCTGACGGGGTCCGTATCCAGCGTCAGGTCATGTCCGTAGAGCGGCAAACCTGCTTCCAGGCGCAAGCTGTCGCGCGCGCCGAGGCCAGCGGGCTTCACCAGGTTGTCTGCCGCCAGCGCATCGGCGAGGGCGGCGGCGTGTGACTGGTGAATCGAAATCTCGAAACCATCTTCGCCGGTGTAGCCCGCCCGGCTGACCCAGATGTGCTGGCCGTTCCACTGGAACAGGCCTGCGCGCATGAAGGACAGCTTTGCCGTGCCCGGCACCAGCGCCTCAAGCACGTCTCCCGCCTCCGGGCCCTGCAAGGCGAGCAGGGCGAAATCGTCGTAATGGGTGAGAGTGACATCGTCATCGAGGTGTTCGCGCAGGTGGGCGATATCGTCCCACTTGCAGGCACCATTCACCACCAGTGCGAAGTGCGAACCGGTGTTGGTGAGGATAAGGTCGTCGATGATGCCGCCGGCCTCGGTCAGCAGCAGCGAATAGCGCATCTGGCCTTCGGGCAGTTTGGCGACGGCTGTGGGAAGGATCTTCTCCAGTTCGTGCGCCGCCTTTTCGCCGCTGACGGCCAGTTGGCCCATGTGGCTTACATCGAACAGGCTGGCGTGGCTGCGGGTCCAGTCGTGCTCTGCCTTGATGCCTTCATACTGGATCGGCATCTCGTAGCCCGCGAAAGGCACCATGCGCGCGCCGTGATTGCGGTGCCAGCTATCCAGCGGCAGCTTTTCTGACGGCTGGTCTTCGAAATCGTCGTTTTCACTCATGGACAAGTTCCCGGCGCAGTGTGGCAGCGCCCGGCAACCGGGCCCTTTCACCATGCCCCCTCTGTCCTTTGAACCTGAGAGACTTGTCGACGCCTTGCCGATGGCGCGTCGCTTACCCCTTCGGTGGCCGCAGACGAATCCCGCGGCGCTTTCCAGAGTGCTTGAACCAGATGCGCGGTCCTTTTTGCCTGAGAGTTTCCGAGGCGGTTGCTCCTTCGGCCTCCCCGGACAAGGTCCAGAGATGTCTCCCGCGCGCCCAGCCGATTTTCACAAATGCGAATCGACAAGCAAGGTTGCCCTTGCTGCATTGTGGCTTGCGGGTCAATCACCTGAAGGTCCGAATGCGCAGGAAAGCTGCCTATTGTCCTCTAGAGTTATCTGCCCTCAACAAAGCCCTGGTCGCTGGCATGCAACGGCAGATGACGGGGAGCTGCAGCACCGGACACGCGGACCGGCGGCGGGAAGTAGCCAGTTTGGCTATCACCGCCTAGGCTACCTGCGGGCGCGGGAAGGTATCGCACCCCACCACAAAAAGTTGCTGCGCACCTATCGCTATGTAGGATTTAGGGTGCTTCGCCTCGGCGGTCGCAAGCGGGAGCTGGGCACGCGCAGACCGGCTGTTCTGCCGGATGGCCCGAACCAGCGCGGGCTCTTCGACTTCGTCTCCGGCAGCTTAACCTGCGGCCAACGCTTCCGCATCCCGTTCGTCGTAGACGCCTTCTTGCGCAAATGTCTGGCGCAGTTGGCCGATACATAGGTGTCGGGCGCTCGGGAGGCCAGAATTGACCAGCTTGATCGGGGTACACAGCAAGCTACATATTGTGTCCAGCGACTAGGGTCCGGACTCATTAGAGCCACCACGTGACGAAGGCTGCGATGGCGATGGTTGCCATGAAGGTCTTGATATTGCGGTCGAAGCGGGTGGCGACGCGGCGCCAGTCCTTGAAGCGGCAGAACATGCGTTCGACGACATTGCGCTGGCGGTATATTTGTCGGTCATGCTCGATCTGCACCTTGCGGTTGGACTTCGACGGGATGACCGGGATGGTGCCGCGTTCGATCAGCCAGGAACGCAAAGCGTTACTGTCGTAGCCTTTGTCGGCGACCAGATAGTCGGATGGCGGCACAGCGTCGATGGTCTGGATCGCGACCTTGGCATCATGCGTATTGCCGGGCGTCAGCAGGAGGACGTGCGGGCGGCCCTTCTCGTCGCAGACGGCGTGGAGTTTGGTGTTCCGGCCACCTTTGGTGATGCCGATACCATGAGCCAAGGCCCCCCTTTTGCGCCGCCGGCGGTGCGGTGGACCTTGATGCAGCTGCTGTCGATGAAGAGCCTTTCAGGGACGCCATCGACCCCGGCGAGCTGGGCGAAGATCCGTTCCCACACACCTCGCTCGGCCCAGCGCCGGAAGCGGTTGTAGAGCGTCTTCTTCGGACCGTAGACATGTTCCGGGCAATCGCCCCAGCGACCACCGCTCTTCAGAGCCTGGACAATCCCGGAAAGCACGCGCCGATCATCGACCCTTGGCATCCCACGCGTATCGTTCGGCAAGAGCGGCTCGATCCGCGCCCACTGATCATCCGAAAACCAGAAGAAATCCGCCATTCACCAAGCCTCCTTGCTGGAGGCACGTGAATCACATTGCAGCGCCGGTGTGAATCCCGTTTATGGGTCCGGACCCTAGTGCACGCAAATGGGGTCGACGGCAATCGAGCGCTTGTGACAGCGGCAGGTTGAGTTGCACGGCATCGCTTAGTCCACTATGTTGAAATTGTACCTCTTGCTTGTAAAAGAACAACTCTAGGCCGTTTTGGTAAAGTGCTTCAGCCATAGGCGCGCGACCAGGCAGTGGAAGCTCTCAAAGGAGAGCACGGGCTTGTCGTAGCGGTTACTAGACGTCGCTGCTGCTCTAGCTTGCCGAACATTGGCTCGATGCGGCTGCGATCCCGATAGCGACGATAGTCTGGGTGCTTGGGGACCTTGCGTTCGAGCGCGGCGGGATGATCATCAGGATGCCTTGGGTCAGCAAGCGCTCTTATCGTAGCCCTTGTCTGCCAGCAGTGCTGTGGGTTTGGGTAATGGCAGCGCCATCAGCGGTTCGGCAGTGGTGTAATCGGAAGCCTCGCCGCCGGTCAGGACGAAGCTGACAGGCAGTCCCTGGGTGCTTCGTACGCCTACGGCTCGACAGAGGGCGTGGATTTGCCCGTAAAACCGCCGCGTGATGGAGCAAGAGCGTTCGCACACCCCCTTTTCCGCCCACTTCCGAGACGTGGCCGCGAGCACTGGTACTGTCGATCATATGCTGCAAGTCGTCGGTGAGACCCAAATCGCCCCGCGTTTCCAGCATCCCGGACGCGCTGTTCGGCCCAGCGCCGGAACCGGACATAGACCGAGTTCCACTTGACGTAGCGCTCATGCATATCGCGCCAGGGGCAACCGAGGCGCAGTACGGCGGCACGCCGTTGAAGAAACTTCGGCTATCCCCCGCCGGCCGCGTGCATCAACATTTTTCAGGCGGCAGCAAAGGACAGATCAGCTCTCATTCCGCCTCTGACAATTCTCGCGCCACATGACTGCTCCGCATAAACCAGTCTTAGAAGCGAAGCTGTGCAAGGCAAAATCAGAACCAAGCGGAATTGGAACTCCTTCTAAAAACGCAGCCTAACGCTCTTCAAGCGCTTCATCAAATGTCTTGGTGATTGGCTTGGTCAAATACCGGAATACGGTATTTTCGCCCGTTTTGATTTCGGACGTTGCTGACATGCCGGGCTGTATCAGGATTGCTTGTTCCGGCCTCGGGCGCATCGAGCTTGTGTCAACTTCTAGATGGGCGGCGTAGTAGGTCACCGGCCCATCCTCGGTTTCTTGCGTTAAAGTGTCCGCGCTTACGTAGGTGACAGTCCCGACAGCCGCACCGTATATCGCTGAATCATAAGCATCGAACTTGACTGAGGCTTCTTGTCCCGCCCGAATGAACGCGATATCACCAGGGGGGATCCGAGCTTCAACGATTAACTCTTCGCCGGTCGGCACGATCTGTAGCACCTCATCGCCAGGCTGGAGTACTGCGCCGATTGTAGTGTACTTGACGTTTACGACGATCCCATCCGTGGGCGCGTATAGTTCTGTTTGCTGCAGAGCCTGTTGGCGTTGCGCAAAGGCTTGCTCAGCCGTCGCAAGCTCACCCTGAATTTGCGCGTATTCGGTTTGCAGTTCTTGCAGATAAGTGTTCCTAGTGCTGGAAATCTGCCCTTCCAGGTCTGCGACAGTCCGCTGCATGCGCAACACTTCGGATCGGCTAACGTCGCCGCTCTCAACTAGTGGCAAATTCATTTCGAGCTCTTCGTTAACCAACTGGAGCATCGAACTCAGGTTCGATAACTCCTCTCGTAGAGCCCTGCGGCGCTGATGATAAAGAGCTGTCTGATTGGCGACAAACTCTGGATGATTCTGTACATCAGGAGGAAAAGCCAGAGGACGATCGAACAGCTCAGCCTGAATACGGGCCATGCGGGTCTTCAAATCGGCAACTGTGGCTACGCTTTCTTCTACGGCTGCAGCCTGATTTACCTTCTCCAACACGACAAGCAAATCGCCTTTCTCGACCCGATCGCCCGCTCGCACACGCATTTCACTGATCACGCCACCCTCGGCGCTCTGGACGATCTGAGTCCTCGCGCTCGGTATTGCGGTGCCTGGAGCACGGGTTATCTGATCGAGTTCAGCCCAAAAGGACCATCCGAAAAAACCCGCGACGGCCAGAAATGCCGTTCCGATAATGAGTGTGGATTGTTTAAACATCTAATTCTTCAACTTTATCACTTGCGAATCCGGCTATCATGCGAAGTAGGCCCGACCTCACCGATCTGCAATCGCCGCAGCCTCTGTGCTGGTGCTTTGCACCGTAACGAACTTTTTCGATTGAGCCGTCCGATCATTTTTTGTCGGTTGGAGTTTAGCTAGTACATCCTTCGGTGAACCATCCAACACTACTTGACCGTTTGCCATCACTAGCACCCTATCAACGAGCGATAGTAGTTGCAGGCGGTGCGTTACTAGCACCAAAGTGCTGTCCTCATTGATCGCACCCTTAAGCGCATCGAGGACCCGCGCCTCCGTTGCCCGGTCGAGATTGGCCGTAGGCTCATCAAGAAGCCATATTTTGGGTTGCCCAAGCATTAATCTTGCAAGGCCTGCCAAGGTTCTCTGCCCCCCGGAAAGTCCGCGACCGCCTTCTGATATCGGCAGGTCCAGACCCATCGGATGAGAGGCAATCATTTGAGACAGGCCGATATCATCTGATACTGAGAGAAGTGCGTCGTCCCCTGGATGAGATATCCCAAGCAGCACGTTATCTCTCAGGGTTCCATTCAAGAGCCTGATATCCTGAGGTAAGAACCCAATATGCCGTCGCAATACGTCTTCTGCAATATGGTTCATATCAAGACCGCCGATGGTTACAGAGCCCTCCATCGGTGCATAAAGACCTGCAAGGATCCGAAGCAGTGTAGATTTGCCCGAGCCAATGCCACCGATGATTGCGACTCTTTCCCCTGTTCTGATCTCCAACGAAGGCAACATCAGGCCGTTGCGAGCACCAGGGTAGGTAAACTGCACGTTATTGAGGTTAAGAGAGCCGCTGAGCTTCTCTGGACGAAGCGTATCTACTTCTGTCGGGCGGTCGAGAGGAAGCGCGAGGACGGCATCAAGGGCGTTCAAAGAAGAACGAGAATAGCTCCACTGGACGAGAAAGTTTGGCAATTGGCCGACTAATGGTCCGTTGATGCGCCCCGCGATAATTGCGCAGGCGATCAACGCACCCATCGTCATTTCACCTGCAGCGACTTGAATTGCCCCTACGACAATGATCGCAACATAGGCTACCTGCTGCAACGTACCGAACGCCGATGCGGCGATTGCTGACCAGCGTTTAACAGGTAGTTCGTGTAATTGGACCTCATCCATGAGGTCATTCCATTTCCCGAGCATCTGCCAACCGCCCCGATTGGCCTTGACCGTCTCAGCCGCATCGAGAGATTCGACGAGCAAGCCATTTTTTCGGTTTCCGCTGATTTGCGCCTTGTTGGCATCCTTGCGAATCAACCGCGCAAAGAGAAAAGCCAAGCCGAGAGCTAGCGGTAAACTGATCACCGGAATAATGGCAACGATTCCTGCAAGGCTCGCAATCACAAATATGAAGAAAATTGCGAAAGGCAGATCTGCTAGAAGAAAAATTGAAGCGGAGCTTAACAAACCGCGAATTTGCTCAAGACCCCGCAGTTGGGATGCCATAGTCCCGATTCCTCCGGATCGCGCATCGAGCCGAATTGCCTGTGTGCGCGCAAAAAAGAATTCGGAAACCTCGGCATCGATATCTGCCGCTTCTCGCTCGATCATCAAGGACCGTGTCGTGCGGAGTATTAGATCGATCAATAATGCAAAGAGTACACCTGCTGTGAGCACCCAAAGGGTAGAAAAACTACCAAGAGGAATGACCCTGTCATAAACCTGCATTGAAAAAATCGCTGTTGCCAAAGCGATGAGATTTATGATTACGGTTGCGATTATCGCGACTATAAATACTTTTTTACGAAGTAAAATTGCTCGCCAGAAAACACTAAGCGAACTGGGAATACTATCGCGCTCCACTGCGCGCGGCAAAGCGAGCTCGAAGAACAGCATCTCCGAACTGTATTGCCAGCGCCGTGTGCCTTTTTCTGTTCTGACCTGCAGCCTATCAACGCTCTCCCACTGCTCGGCAATTCCCCAACCTTGGGTCGGCTGGAAGACGATTAAAGGAAATTGATTTGGACGCGGGCGGCCATCGACCTTGATCGGCTTTTTCCATCCGGCGTCCTCTGCCAGTTTATGCAGTGCGCCCTTGGCCTCAACCCGATCTAGATCGACTTCAGCGGACCAGTTGGGTGGCATCTCCACGCCTCGCTGTCGTGCGAAGATTTCCACCAGTGTCAGAAGACTGTCAGTCATCATTGTTGTCCATTAATTCGGGCCGCCACTTGCAAGTGCGCAGAAGCAATCGCGCTGTAGATACCATTGCGGTAGTTTCGGCGTCGACCAGAGTGATCTGTGCTGATGTGCTCTCTCGCACCGCGTTCATTACATCGAGCCAAGTTCGCCTGCCGGTGATAAACTGCCGGACAAAGGACTCAGTCACGGTTGCGGAAGAGAGTGCGGCCGCGGCGCTGCTGTCGATAGTAGCACTGGAGGTGACGTTCTCAACCACGTCGAGGAGCACGAGTTCCCTTAGCTCACGTTCGGCAACGTTTACCTGCAATTCGCTTGATTCCCGCCGAAGCCTTGCAGCCTCAGCTTGGGCAAAACCTGATAGCCCGCCATTGGTTTGAGCTGTGAGTACCAATCCGAATCGACTGCCAAAGACATCGTCATGTGAGAACTGCAAATTCAACTGAGGCAAGATGGAAGCATTTGCAATCTTCCTCTCCGCTTCGGCTATATCGATCTCGGCGGTCAACCGCCTTCTTCGCGGATCACAAGAAAGGGCCTGCACGACCATATCATCGGTGGTTGGATGATGAAGGCTCGGCGCATATTCTGGAACGGCTAACGGCCCAACAATCTCTCGCCCGGTAAGTTCAGACAACCGCTGGAGACTAGAGTACGTCTGAGCGGTAGTAACGCTCAGCTGCTGCTGCACTTGCGAAGCGCGGGAACTGGCGAGCTCGAGGTCAGACTGCGGACTCACTTCCTGTTCCACACGCCTTTCCATCGATTCGACGAGTCTCAGATGCTCTGCCAAGCTGTCGCGCAGAATAGATTCCCTGCGCGCTGCACGGACATAATCGAAATAGGCATTGATGACCTGAAGGGCGATCTCCTGTGCCGTCTCCTCAAGCTGAGCAATGGCGACACTTCGAGAAGCTTCAGCGCGATCGATTGAGCCTGTGATGCGTCCTCCTGCCCATAGCGGTTGCTCTATAGTCAGTTGCGGATCGAGGTTGCCGATCTGGCCTCCATCCATGCGCGTTCCGACGCTGACACTCGGAAATCGCAGCCATTTAGCCGCACGTACATCGGCGCTGGATGCACGGATTGCCGACTCTGCAGCACTTATCGCGGGATAAGTTTCAACCGCTTGGCTACTGAGTTCGGCCAAGCGATCGGGTATAGCCGGGGGCGGAGGTAGGTTGGCAACTTCGCTGCGCATTTCGGGTGGAACTGGTGGGCCGTACACATCCTGCGCCAGCCCTTGAGCGGAAAAACTCATTAGAGAAGCGCTCGAAGCGAGAATTAGCACGTAACGCGCGCAAGTTCGACGCAATTGGGGGATGCCGATATTGCGCGAGAAGCCGACTGGTTCGTATAGTTTCATGGACATAAGATTCTGTTTGAAGGTCGGGCGAAGCCTCGAAAGCTTGCAGGTTCCTTTGCTGCGTCAGCGGGCTGGACGGAGTCAATCGATGTCGCTGTTCGGATCCTTTCCGGAAGGAGCTCCACATCCGTCAGTTTTGGTCAAGGCAATCGCTCTATCAGTTTAAGCAGCCGAGCGACCTTTCAAACTGAGGCAACCAAACCGGAGGCCAGTGAAAAGAGATCCGCCATTCTCAAAAATCAGCGCTTTCAGCGAGGACGCTCAAGGCACGAGAACTGCGGAATTTTGTCGCGTGTTAGGTCGCTGCCAACCACGTTGCAAGCGAAAAACGCGGTACCTGCGCTACGGTCACATTCGCTACCCGGCTTCTCGCGGTGAAGTGCCCGGATTTTTCTCCAAGATGAATTAGAGTCCGGCCCTAACCTGCACTGCTACCCAACGTTGGGCCACCCGGGCCTGGAGTTTTCTGCCTTTCCAAGATTCGGTGGGCTCATTGCACCGTTCGGGTTTGCCGGAATGATCGAGGGATATCCCCGATCACCCTGTGCGGTCGTTCTTCGTTGTAGTGCCTACGCTAGACCTTCAGCTTTTCGCAAGCGCCTTGCGGCGACAGGAACCAGTGGGCATTCATGCACTCACTGAGCAGCTTGCTGTAGAACATTCCGATGGACGCATCGTCCGCGGGCTTCTCAAGGCGGGAAAGGTCGAGGATAACACCGTGCTGGTAGCCCACAGATCCATGTCCCGAGAGATAAACTCGCTGCCATAGCACATTGGGAAGCTGCCTCTTGAAGGCAGCGCTCGCCTTGATGGAGACAAGGGCGCGT